>NZ_SELU01000010.1:0-89353 GCF_006861605.1 Pseudanabaena sp. UWO310
ATATCAAACTTCGGTTATGGTTCAATTTATTGAACTTATAGCTTTTGTATTTACATATGGATTGAACCACAGAAATAAATGTGAAACTGCTTCTATACATTGCTTTTGTTTCCCGACAAGTCTATTATCAATTTTATGTACATCGGGTTTTGGAGTAGAGGCAACACCGATATTTCAAAATGGTGATTATGTTTGCGCTCCTAACTCTAAACAAGTTAGGTAGTCATATGGGCATCTCTAAAAATTCAAATTCAAGGCAAACTAGCAACGAGAAATCAGTGCTTTCAGACTTTATCTTTCACTCAAAAGTTAATTAATAGAGATGCTCATATATTGAAAAAACTAATCGCCAAGGTTTGACGCTAAACTAGTCTTTTAATATCGCCAATGGTACGATAAAAACTACCATTGGAAGATTCGCGAATTTCGTCAACGAGATAACGTGCGCCTGCTTCACGAATGTCTTTGGGGAATTGCACTTTCCAAGTCTGGTCATAGCCATCAGAGATAACCCGAATTCTCAACTTGCTTCCTTCTTGGAAACATTCTAACAATACACCACGGCTCCGATCTGAAGTGGTTTCCAAGGTCGTAGACGGCAGCACATCCTCTAATTTCGGAGCCTTGATATTAATAGCCTGCGTAAATGTTCCTGCTTGAGCCGCTTGAATGGCAGTTTCACTAGCATCAATGCAAGCAAAAGAGCCATCCGTTGTCACAATATACAATCTTCCATTAAAAAACTGCATCGAAAAAGCAGAGCCACAACCCGTCCCCAATTTCCAAAGGCGATCGCCATTATGATTAAAACAATAGATCGAAGAACAGTTGTCACCAGCAAATACATACTCACCATCGCCTGCGGTAGCACAGGAATAGATAGCCGCATCACATTTATAAACCTTGCTGATTTCGCCTTTTTTGGTAAAACTCTGAACTAGACGATTAGAAGTGCCAACATAAATCATTGACTCCTCTTGCCAACCAAACAGAACGGAGCCATTGGTGGGCTGATTCCAGATCATCTGTCCATCCTCCCAGTCATACATCGTCACGCCTTGACTATGTCCGTGGTAGATGCCAATCTCATCGCAACGCACCATCCAGCCATGATTACCCGCACTATTTTTTGTCCATTTAGACTCATCCTCATGATTGATTGTGGTAACGCAACCATCCTTATCTGAGACCCCTAAAATGCCATCGCTAATATCTAGCCAAAAAATATCCACATCCCGCGCAATCTCATAGGCAACACGCGGCACTTTTCCACCCAAGTCATAGACCTTACCATCATCACATCCTGCATACAGCCAATCGCGATCGCTAACAATACACTTCACACCATCAGGTAATTTGAACTGATTGATTACTTGACCATCATGGGTGAGCGTATAGATTCGCCCATCTTGATTGCCAACCCAGCAACCTATTTCATCGATCGATACTCCAAAGGCGGGGGCTCCAGTGGCAAACTTCCACATTACTGGCGACTGTTGCGCCGTTGACTTACTGCTAGAAATTTCTCGACGAGTAATCGCCCGTTTTTTGCGTTCGCCCAATACAGCTAGCTCATAACCCTTGCGCTTCTTTTCGTTGATTTTTTTGGTTGCATCAGCCAGAGCTTTCTCAGGTGTATCAAAGGTAGAGACTTTGGTTTGTCCGCGATCGCCAATACGACCATAACGAATCGATACATTTGTACCATTCACAATTACTTCATAAAACTTGTGAGAACCACTATCTCCTTCCGATAGCTCTAAATATGTTGTTTGTTCTGACATAAGAAATCCCTTGGCAGTTTTATAAACTATAGCTGTCGCTAATTGTACTAGGACATAAACCCGAAGAATTGATTGGCGGCGCTTCGCGCCGCCAATCAATTCTTCGGGTTTGATTTGTCCTAAGTCAAGTGACTGTAGCTACGGAAAATAAGAGAGGTGCGACACGAAGTGCCGCGCCGCTCTTGTTTTGCACCCTTGTAGATATGGCATAATAGCGATATTGCGATATATTGCCGAAACGTTGAACCAATCCTACTTTCAGTCTGAACATTTACTCTTTGACCCAACCACACCAGATTGCAATGCAGTAAATATTGTCTTTGCTTTTCCCAATACCTACACCGTGGGAATTACGAGCTTAGGCTATCAAGGCGTATGGGCAAATTTGGCTACGCGATCGCAGGTTAACGTCAGTCGATGGTTCACCGATGCCCATGAGGACTTACCTAGGAAGATTGAAATATTAGGCTTTTCGTTTTCATGGGAACTAGATTACGTCAATATTCTTGCCGCTTTAAAAAAATTTGAGATTCCCATCGATACCTGCGATCGCACTGACGAGCATCCGTTAGTTTTTGGTGGAGGACCAGTTCTCACTGCCAATCCTGAACCCTTTGCTGCGTGGTTTGATATTATTCTGCTCGGTGATGGCGAAGAATTAATTGGGAATTTCCTCAATGCTTATCAAGAAGTACGCCATGCTAGTCGCGAAATAAAATTGCGTCATTTAGCTAAATTAGATGGAATTTATGTTCCATTATTGTATGAAGTAACCTACGAATCCGATGATGGGGCGATCGCTTCCATTCAGCCTATAGATGCCGATATTCCCGCAATCATCCATAAGCAAACCTATAAGGGGAATACTCTTTCCGCTTCCACAGTTGTGACCGAAAAAGCGGCTTGGGAAAGCATTTTTATGGTGGAAGTAGTGCGGAGTTGCCCAGAGATGTGCCGCTTCTGCTTGGCGAGTTATTTAACGCTTCCCTTTAGAGCGGCTAGTCTGGAATCGAGTTTAATGCCTGCGATCGCTAAAGGACTACAAGTAACTAAACGCTTAGGGTTACTGGGGGCATCGATTACCCAACATCCTGAATTTGATACCTTGCTGGATTATCTCGCCCAGCCTCAGTTTGATGATGTCCGCCTCAGCCTAGCCTCAGTCCGCACCAATACCCTAACGGAAAAATTAGCGCGAATCCTCTCTACCCGTGATAGTCGCTCTGTCACCATTGCGATCGAGAGTGGTTCCGAACGTTTGCGCGAAATCATCAATAAGAAATTGCATAATGATGAAATCAAGCAAGCGGCAATCAATGCTCAATCTGGTGGCTTGAAATCATTAAAACTCTATGGCATGGCAGGCGTGCCCATGGAAAATGATGACGATATCGAACAAACCATCGAAATGCTAATTTCTCTTCGCAAAATTGCACCAAAATTAAAGATCACTTTCGGCTGTAGTACTTTCGTTCCGAAATCCCATACGCCTTGGCAATGGCAGGGGGTCAGCACGACTGCCGAAAAGAAAATGCAGCATTTTCGTAAAAAGCTACTTCCTAAAGGGATTGATTTTCGTCCTGAAAGTTATAAGGATTCGCTGGTGCAAGCAATGATATCTAGAGGCGATCGCCGTTTGACTAAACTACTGATTTTGGCTTGTAGTTACAGCGATGGGGATGTCCCCAGCGATGGTTCCTATAAACGCGCCTTTAAGGAACTGCGGGGACAGTTGCCACCTTTAGCTTGGTATGTTCATGAAGATTGGGATGTCCAGCAAATTCTGCCTTGGCAACATCTCCGTAGTGCGTTGCCCGTAGAGACATTAATTAAACATCGCGAAACTTCTTTCGCCTATTAAGTAGTTACTCCCTTCCCAGTGAAAAATTAGACGTTGCGGCGCGAAGCGCCGCAACGTCTAATTCTTGGTTTTGTATGTCTATTTCTTTGGTGGGAAGGGAGTAGGCATAATTAAAAACCAAAACCAGAGAGCATCTCGCCCGCACAGTGAGCGGGATGCTCTTCTAGGTTTTAAGCTAGCTACTTAGTAATAGAGGCGGCATAAGTGCCGCCTCTATTACTAGGATTGCTCGTTTTGCTGTCTTCTTCTTTCGGATAGACGCATTAATATTTCCGTATGCACTTCGCGCGTGATGGGATAGAAATATGCCAAGGCTAAGCCAATAATTAAAGCGATCGTCGGTAAAGGACCGATCGCTATTCTGATCGCCGATAGAGCGGAATCAGGTTGCACGGGGAGGGGCTGACAGGGAACGCTTTCTTTAAATTTTGCCCATGACAGACCGAGCCCCAGCAAAAATAGCCCACCTGCGAGACCAAACTTTTGCAATAACACCATGAAGGCGTAAAAAATTCCTTCGCGGCGTTGACCAGTCTCTAATTCATCGAGATCGGTGACATCAGGAATCATCGACCAAGGAATTAGATAAGCCGTAGAAACTCCCGCACCTGCCATAATTGCCAGTATATAGAGCAGGGTAACCTGTCCTGGTTGTAAGAAAAATAATCCTGCTTGAGCCGCAATCCAAATGCCTGAACCCATGAAGTAAGCGGCTTTTTTGCCAAATCGCTTACTGACAGCACTCCATACCGATAGCATGACTAGGGCTGTACCTTGGACGGCGATCGTGACGAGAATGAAGTCATTCTCTTGCATCTTCATCCAATTCACAACGAAATAGGGAATGATCGAGGCAGTAATTTGCAAGGCTAGCCATGAGCAAAAATAGATACCGATCACAAAGAGAAAGGGACGATTGCTGAAGACGACCTTGAGCTGTTCTCCAAAGCTCATCTCTTCAGGAGTTGCGTCGAGGGATGCATTATGGAGGCGATGCCGATCGCCTGCGATCGCTCTTTTCTTAATTCCCCATACACACCAATAAATCGAGATGCAAGAAATAAGAGCGCAGACAGCACCCAGCACGATATATTGCGTGCCACCTGCATTACAACTACCCGTCTGTCTTGCAGGATCTTTAAAAAAGGCAAAGATTAACTGAGCAATAAACAGAGAGAGAATACTGCCGCCAATTGAGAAGGTAAAGCGGAAAGTGTTGAGGCTTGTTCGTTCGTTATAATCTTGCGTAATTTCAGGGGTGAGCGCTGTATAGGGAAGGTTAACGGCGGTGAAGAAGGTATTAAAAACGATGCCGACAATTGCGTAATACCAAAAGAGAACTGTTTTATCGGTACTAGGTACTAGCCACTGGGCAAAAAATGACAAGCCAAAGGGGATCGCTGCATACAGCATCCAAGGCAGCCTCCTTCCCATTTTTGATTTAGTGCGATCGCTGAGTACCCCGATAATGGGATCGTTGATTGCATCAAAGATTTTGCCAATTAATAAAACTAGCCCTGCAAGAGCGGGATCGAGTCCTGCAACATTGGTAAAAAAGAATAATAGAAAAAATGAGAGCAGATTTGTGGTGATGGCAGTACCGAGATCGCCTGCGCCATACGCCATTTTTTCACCAAAAGTCAGTTTGGCTTGCGTAAGATCGTATTGGGATAAATCTAAGGAATCTTCGGAATTACTCATAATTAATTGCGTAATTTCAATATTTTTACTTAATCAAATATAAAACCCTAAAACCTGCGGCGCACGCTGCGCGTGCGCCGCAGGTTTTAGCTCTGGATTGTAATTATGCTGAGATACTTATACCAATTCACGAAAGTGTGACAACACTTTTGTGAATTAAAATCCAAACCCAGTAAGGGTTTTCAAATTTCAAAATGGCGTAGCCATTTTGAAATTTGGTATTAAATGTTGCTAAGGATCGAGCTAGCCATTACTTCTTTAGAATGGCTTTAGCATAGAGCAATCCTTGCTCGCCATAATGGGAATAGTAATTTTTGTAAGTTATTTTTTATGAATCTAGAAAATCCAACCAGTCCAGAATCGGCAACTCCCTATCAACTACGCAATTTGTTAGTGGCGATCGCCGCGATCGTGTTAACGGCAGCGCTATTTTTGGGCTTTCAGGCGCAGCAAAGTGGGACTTCGCTGGATGCGGTTGCCGCGGTAGCTTTGCCGATAGATGTCGCTTTAGCCAATAACAAACCGACCACGATCGAGTTTTATGCAGATTGGTGTACGAGTTGCCAGTCGATGGCGGCGGATAATTTGTCGCTGGAAAAGGAATATAGCGATCGCATGAATTTTGTGATGCTGAACGTAGACAATACCAAATGGTTGCCAGAGATGACAAAATATCGCGTCGATGGCATTCCTCGGTTTATTTTTTTAGATCCTGCTAATAAAGCGATCGGCGACTCGACGGGTGCGATCCCCCGCGAAATTATGGCGGCAAATATTGAAGCGGCGATCGCCGATCGCCCTTTGCCCTACAACAGTACGAGTAGCGATCGGATTTCCCCCGTTACGGAAACCCAAGCTGCCGATATTTCCCAACCGAGAGACCACGGCAAAAAGTTCTAAAAGCAGCCTTATACCAAATCACAAAATGGCGTAGCCATTTTGTGATTTTAAAACCTTTACTGGGTTTGGTTTTCAATTCCCAAAAGTGTAGCCACACTTTTGGGAATTGGTGTTAAGCAGCTTTAAACAAGTCGCGCATTGCGCGACTTGTTTATCTGGAATTATTGGGGGATGGCGATGCGCTAGGGTTTGCATTGGGTAGCGGCAGCGTAATAGTTTCAATAGTACTCGTAGCCCCATTGTTGGAATTTGAGGGGGAATTTGAGGGGTTAGAGGCGGAATTGCTTGAATTATTTGTGGAACTATTCGTCGAGTTATTAGAATTTGACGCATTGGGGGCATCTGCACCCGTAGGGGCGGAATTCTGATTGTTGGGCAACTTGCCGCCATTAAGAAAATATTCGTAGGTAGCCCGTGAAATTTGGCGAATCAACTCATTGGCGCGTTGGTCATTGTCAGGACGCTTGACCATAACGGCGATCGCATAGCGCTTACCATTCGGCATATCAACGATCCCCGCATCCCCCACCGATGATGCAATATCCCCAGTCTTGTGGATAATTCGGGCATCCTCGCCCAGCCCCTGCGGCAAAAGTGTATTAGTTACGGGACGACGCATGATGTCCATAAAGCGATCGCGACTGCGAGGCTCGATCAATTTGCCGCGATCGAGCATAGATAGCAATGTTGCCAAATCCTGCGTACTGATCGTGTTTGTCCCTTCGAGATCGGGGAGTTGATTGTTGATCACGATCGAATTTAGTCCCCAAGATTTAAAGCGCTGATTGAGGGCAACAGCTCCCCCCAAACGCTTGATGATCATATTTGTCGCCGTGTTATCGCTAATAACGATCATTTTGGTGGCGGTTTCTAAAGCCGAAATCTTCGTACCCGTCGGTAAATATTGCAGGTCACCTGCTTGCCCCACCTTTACATCGGCGGTCATTTCCAAGGGTTCGTCAAGCTTGATTTTGCCAGCATCCACATCTTGAAAAAAAGCAACCAAAATCGGGGTCTTGATCGTACTTGCGGCGGCGATCGGCTGATTTGCTCCGATCTGGACATAGGTTCCAGAATCTAGATCGACCATCATCATCTGCATACTGAGGTCTTTTTCCTTTGCTGCTAATTCCTTGATCTTGGCGAGTAGGGCTGTCGCCTCCGTTTTGAGATCGAGAGGAACGATATCTTGGTTTGTCTTACTAGTTTCTTCTTTGGTAACTATTTCAGGAGCCATACTTTTGGCTCGGATTGTCTGCTGATTTTGCCAAAAGGATAGTGCTGTCCCTGTAATTACGCTCAGACCGATCCCCGCGATCGCTAAGCGCAGTAATTGCCATCCAAAGGACTTAACGGGGGACTTGATGGGGGTAGGTCGGGGGGGATTATTGGGCTTGCGGCGCGTTCTTAACTCAGTGTTTCTTAACTCAGTGTTTCTTAACTCAGTGTTATGGTCAGTTCTATTTTCGGGACGATTTTCAGGACGATTCTCAGAACGGCTTTCAGGACGTTGTTCGGGACGAGCTTCGCGTCCGTTACGATTGGGCAAGGATTTGATTTTGCTATCTCTGCCTTCGCCTCGACTGTCAGTCCGATTGCTAAACCTATCGATGCTGGGTTCAGGCGATCGCATTGCTTCGGGCGATCGGATCATGCGAGGTTTGGAGTCAGAATTAATGGGTTGGAGAACAGCATCACTATTGCTTGTCACGGCCTTGGCACGACGCTCGCGCAACTTATTTAAACGCGCTTCTCGACTTTTTTCGGTAGCGTCAGGCGATGAAAAGTTTCTTGGTTCCACTGCTATTTATAACTCCGATACAAAAATGTCTCTATATATTGACTAGCAATTTAGTCCAGATGAGCCGTAGCCCAATTGAATTGGCGCAAAATCCCCCGCAGCATGGCAACTTCTGAGGGACTCAGATTTGCCCGATCAAAGATATGCCGAAATTTCCGCAACCGATGAACGGCGGTATGGGGATAAACATAGCCGATCTTCAGCAATACTGCCTCAAGTTGCTGGTAGCAAGCTTCAAGGTCTGCGCGGGTAGCAAGGTCTATGGGTGCTGACTTTATCAAATCTTGGGCGATTTGGCTAGTCAAATTTTCTTGACATGGGGAATTTTCCCCTTTTTCCCTAAGGTCGTCCCTCAGCAATTGCAGTTGATAGCAGCAAATGCCTACGGACTGAGCCAAGTTGAGGGATGGATAGTCGGGATTGACGGGAATTCGGATCACTTGCTGACAATGTTGGAGTTCGCTATTACTCAAGCCCCGATCCTCAGCCCCAAAGACGATCGCGCTAGTTTCCGCTTGCATTAACCAACTCAGTCCTCGGGAGGGATTTGTAAGGGGCATTTCCCCCTTGTCAATGCGACCTGCGGTGGCGATCGCCCGATAACAATCGACTAAGGCGGCAGGTAAACTATCAACAACCTTGGCATTTTCTAAAATTTCTGGGGCATGGACTGCCATCTGTAGGGCTTCATCCCCAAGGCGATCACATTTGGGATTAACGAGCCACAGCTCCGTCAGTCCAAAATTTTTCATTACCCTTGCGACCGAGCCAAGGTTCCTCGCTCCTGCCGTCTCGACTAGGACAATCCTAATATTTGACGTGTTATTTGATCTGTTATTTGATCTGGTATTTGATTTGATGTCTGACATATAGCGATCGTAAACCAATTTTTCCGAGGATGCTACCTTTCCCATTCGATATGTCCGCATGTTGAAATCACCCAATCAACAGCATCTTTAGTTGATATTTCAACATCAGGGTGCATTTCAAAATATTCCTTAATTATATCGAGTTGAATATTACTTTTTTCTGTGGATTTATGATTAATTTCAGACATTAATTAAGTCGCTTTTCTTAATGGGATTTTCTTTAACTACTTTATATTTTGCTAAACAATTAATTAAATTTCTGGCAACTTCATGCACAACAGGAACTGCAACTGAATTGCCAAACTGTCTATACATTTGCGTTCTTGAAACAGGGATAATAAAACTTTGAGGATATCCCATAATTGCTTTGCATTCATTTTCACTAAGTAACCTAATTCCAGTCTCTCCACCTTTAACAAAAGTTCCAGTTAGTCTCTGGATTTTGTGATAAGTAGAACATAGAGTCTTAACTTGAATTCGAGATTCTCGATCAATTAGTTCTGGTCTCCCATCATCTATTTTAAATAGATATGAACTCTGTAAATGCTTAGATATTGAATACCCACTCACATTTTCTTCTACATAAGAACCAATAAATTCTTTACTTAGATGGGGGATAGGAAATCTAAAATCAGGGATATCAGTGGAAATATCTTCAGATATTCCTACTATGAATATTCTTTTTCTAACCTGCGGTACACCATAGTCTTTGGCATCTAAAATACTCCAAAAAACATGGTATCTAATCTCAGGCTGACATAGAAAAAGGTACTGTCCATTTACAGATATAGATAAGGTTTCTAATATAATACTTAAAGTTTTTCCACCATCATGGGTGACTAAACCCTCAACATTTTCTAGAATAAAAGCTTTCGGCTTTTTCTCCTTTAAAATTTTAACTACATTATAAAATAGGGTTCCCTGTGTTGGGTGTTCAAAGCCTTCACGTTTACCAATCGAGCTGAATGGTTGGCATGGAAATCCAGCAGTTAATATGTCAATGTCTGGGATTTTAGATGGATGAATCTGAGTAATATCTCCATGGGGGATATCATCAAAATTAGCTGCGTATGTTAACTGGGCATATTTATCCCACTCAGAAGAAAATATGCATTTGCCATTCAGACTCTCTAGAGCAATTCTAAACCCACCAATCCCAGCAAATAAATCTGCAAAAAGAAAACTCATCTTTATGTCTTTATTTTTGATATTGATTAATAGCTAAGTAACTGGAAACAATTAAATATAAAATCCTTAAACTTATAGCGCACGCCCAGCGTGCGCTATAAGTTTTGGCTCTGGATTTTAATTATGCCCAGCTACTTAACAAAAAAACAAATATTTTATTGCAGAGTTTTTTAAATAGCCGTGCCCAGTAAATACAATAGGCTCATCCTAATGGCTACGCCATTAGTTACCTGTTTATCGATCAGGCTTAAGCGGGGATCATCCATTAAGTCAGAGCTAATCTCTACACCACGATTAACGGGGCCAGGGTGCAAAACTTGGACATTGGGCGCACATTTAGCTAAGCGATCGCGCGTAATCCCATACCTTGCATGATATTCCCGCAAGCTAGGAATTAAGAATTGCCCCATGCGCTCCATCTGTAAGCGCAACGTCATCACAAAGTCCGCATCCTCAAGGGCAGGTTCGAGAGAATAATGAATTTTTGCGCCATACTCGGCAAATTCGGGTGGCAATAATGTGGGCGGAGCTGCCAAATGCACATCGGCTCCATTGGTCAGCAAACTCCAAAGATTTGATCGCGCTACCCGTGAATGCAAAATATCACCGACGATCGCTACTTTTTTTCCCTTCAGATCTTTTGCGGTGGGAGTCTTGGGATTGAGATACATGCAAAGGGTCAGCAGATCTAGTAAGGCTTGGGATGGGTGTTCGTGCTTACCATCACCAGCATTGAGGATCGCCACTTTGCCACTGAGGGCATCCATATCGCGGGCGATCGCTAAAGGCACGCCTGCCGATTGATGCCGAATCACCATAATGTCCGTGCCCATTGCTAGAAAGGTGCGGGCGGTATCCAAAATCGTCTCTCCCTTAGAGAGGGAAGATGTTCCAGGGGCAAAATTGAGGGTATCGGCGGAGAGGCGTTTGGCGGCAAGCTCGAAACTATTGCGCGTCCGAGTTGAGGATTCAAAAAACAAATTAGCGACAACTTTGCTCTGCAAGGTTGGCACTTTTTTATTACGACGGGATAGCACTTCTAAAAAGCTAACGGCTGTCTGCAAGACCGTTTCGTAATCATTCGGCGTAAAATCGGCAAGCGAGATTACATGTCGGCGCTGCCAAGTAAGTTCAGTCATAGTCATTAGCTTTGAGGCTATGAAATAGAGCGATGGGATAGGATCGCGCCAACGGGGGCTGGTGCAACCATGTCATCGGGTAAGAAAGCACGGGAGCTAACCAACACTAGGGTGAATAGGAAAATTGCGAAGATGATTAACGGTGCAATGTATTGACGAAAGAAGGGCACGGTTTTAAATCGTAGATAACGATTACATTATCTACGATTTAACGTCAGTTCGGGTTAAGCTGGCAAATTTTAAAAGTCCAAAAGTAAAAGCCTTGCGTAGCAAGGCTTTTACTTTTGGGCTTTGAGAAAGAGTTTGCGTAGCAAACCCTTTCTCAAAGCCCGTTTCTATCCCGAATCCACGTTATGCTGCTCTCTGGCTTATCCGCATCGGGACATACAGCGCTTTGCGCTCAAAACCAAACCAAGGAAATTTTTGAAAGCGTTGCATCGCAACGCTTTCAAAAATTTCCTTGTGGTTCGTTTGATCGATAATTGCTATAAAAACCCAAAATATTGTTGCCGCGCGGAGCGCGGCAACAATATTTTGGGTTTTTATTTAGTCGTGAGTTTGCCCCGTTTGTAAATTCCACAAACTCGTATAAATTCCATTAACCGCCACTAACTCGTCATGTGTCCCCATCTCTACCACTTTACCGCGATCCATCACATAGATCCGATCCGCATTACGAATGGTTGATAAACGGTGCGCGATCGCGATCGTCGTGCGATTTTTGGTGATGCGATCCAAGGATTTTTGAATAGCGGCTTCAGTTTCATTATCCACTGCCGAAGTTGCTTCATCGAGAATCAGGATGGGGGGATTGCGAAGTACGGCTCTGGCGATCGCAATTCTTTGTCTTTGACCACCAGATAGCTTTTGACCGCGTTCACCGACGATCGTATCGTAACCCTTAGGTAAGGTGAGGATAAATTCGTGAGCTTCAGCAATCTGCGCCGCCTCAACGATCTGCTCCGCAGTTGCCTCAAAGGAACCATAGGCAATATTTTCTAAAACAGAACCATGAAATAGAAATACATCTTGGCTCACCCAACCGATGCAAGAACGCAGCGATCGCAATTCTAAGTCACGAATATCAAGGCGATCGAGAAAAATATTCCCAGATTGAATCTCGTATAGGCGTAAGAGCAGCTTGACTAAAGTACTTTTGCCCGAACCCGTAGCCCCGACAATAGCCGTAGTTTTATTTGCGGCAATTTCTAAGGATAAGTTCTCAATAATTGGAAAGTTAGCGGCATAACCAAAGGTGACATCCTTTAGCTGAATGCTACTCTGGCTTTGGGCTTGTGGATCGACAACCTGCGAACCTGAATGAATGGCGATCGGCGTATCTAGTAAATCGAGAATCCGATTGGTTGAAGCCATCGCTCTTTGGTACTGATCGAGGGTTTCTCCCAAACGGGTGAGCGGCCATAATAGACGCTGAATCAGATAAACCATCACTGAGTAATTTCCCACTGAAAGCCTTTGCGCCTGCACTTCTAAGCCACCATAGTACAAAATCGCAATGAAGCCGACAAAGATCAAAATCCGAATTAAGGGAACGAAAGCCGCACTATAGGCGATCGCTTGACGATTGCTTTGACGATAGCGATTGCTTTCTTTTTCAATCCGCTTATGCTCGTAATCCTCAGTCACAAAGGCTTTAATCGTTGTAATTCCACCGATGTTATTGGACAGTTGCCCGTTGAGCAAACCCACATTTTCGCGCACTCGCGCATAGCGAGGCGCAAGAAATTTCTGAAACCAGATTGAACCCCATAGAATAAATGGCATCGGTAACATCGCCAGCCAAGCCACATTGGGCGTAATTACAAAGAATGCTCCCCCAATTAATAGAATTGTAGCCGAAACTTGAATTACCTCATTGGCTCCACCATCGAGGAACCGCTCTAATTGATTGACATCATCACTCAAAATCGACATCAATCCGCCCGAACTGCGCTCCTCAAAAAAAGCTAGCTCTAATTCTTGCAAGCGATCGTAGGCATCGAGGCGGAGATCGTGCTGGATGGTTTGGGCGAGGTTTCGCCATTGGAGCGCATAGGCATACTCAAATATGGATTCTAGCGCCCAAATTGCGCCGCTAATTGCGGAAAGCACAAACAATTGCGAGGCTAATCCTTGCACCCCCAAGGGATTTGCCCAAAAGTTCTCTTTTTGTAATACCAAATCGATCGCTGCACCAATTAAAACGGGTGGAGCCAGATCGAAGAATTTATTTAGAATCGAGCAAGTTGTCGCAATCCATATTTGTTTGCGATAATTTCGGGCATATCGAGTCAGTCGGATAAAGGGATGGACGTTAGACATATTAATACATTGCAATGGAGTCTTTTGGGGACTTTTCTACAATATGCGATTTGGGGATACTTTAAGGTCATTTTGTGAGGTAAGACATAAGGCTTAGAAAGGTATTAATTGCTTATCTTGAAAGATAACTAGGTGATGTGATTGGTTATTAAGTAGCTGAATATAGCAGTCCTAAATCATTGGTAGATTTTGGGGTTTGTGGAAGTGCCCCTCTTTTGGGGGGCACTTCCACAAACCATTTAGGATTGCTATATAATTAAAAAATAAATATAAAACCTGTGGCGCAATCTGCATATGTATCATAGGTTTTGAGGCTTATATTTAAGTGCATTGGGCTACTTACAAGATTGATAATTCTCTTGCTTAGTAATGATTAATCTGCTTCAATCTATAAAGCAGATCGCTTAAAATAAAATTAGTTTATACTTAAGTTATTTCAACTTGATAATGCTTAGCTAAGTTCGGGGGCAAGGGATTTAGATTTCGGTAATATCAAGAATCGATCCTGAAAATCCCTGTTAATTCTTAATTTAGAACGATTATTAAATGGGTATTGAATGAATACTGGTAATTTTGACAAAAATAGGAATCTTGCGACACCACCTCGGATCCTTGACTATCAAATAGTTGAAACTGTTTATTCTGGAAGTCGCACTTTGGTTTGTCTCGCTATTCGTACCTATGACCGCTTACCCGTAGTCATCAAGCTGCTCAAAAGTGAATATCCCACCTTCAGCGAACTGGTACAGTTTCGTAACCAATTTATCATTGCCAAAAAATTCAATTCCCCAAATATTATTAAAACCTACAGTCTCGAACCATACCAAAATAGCTATGCCTTGGTGATGGAAGACTTTGGGGGGATCTCACTTCAGAAATGGACGTTACAGCAAAAAAATGCTCTTTCCTTGCCAGAATTTTTAGAGATCGCGATCGCGCTATGCAATACCTTAGATATCCTGTATCAGGAGCGCATCATCCATAAAGATATCAAGCCAAGCAATATATTAATCAACCCCGCCACCAAACAAATTAAGCTAATTGACTTTAGCATTGCGTCTATGTTGCCAAGGGAAATGAAAGAGCTGCAAAATGCCAACTCCCTAGAAGGCACTCTTGCCTATCTCTCGCCAGAGCAGACGGGCAGAATGAATCGGGGGGTTGATTATCGGAGCGACTTTTACTCCTTAGGGATCACTTTCTATGAATTGCTATCGGGCAGCTTACCTTTTAAGTCTAACGATCCGATGGAATTAGTCCATTGCCACTTAGCGAGATTACCGATCCCCGTTCATCAGATTGCTGACCATGTTCCCTTGGCCTTATCGGGCATTATTAGTAAGTTGATGGCAAAGAATGCTGAGGATCGCTATCAAAGTGCCTTAGGCATTAAACATGATCTGGAGATCTGCTTGGCTCAGTGGCAATCTGCGAACCATGTTGATGTGTTTGAATTGGGAACAAGGGATTTGAGCGATCGCTTTATTATCCCAGAGAAGTTATACGGTCGGGAAACTGAAGTAAATGTTCTCCTGCAATCCTTTGAAAGGGTTGCGCAAGGCAGTACCGAAATGATTCTAGTGGCGGGATTTTCTGGAATTGGCAAGACTGCGTTAGTGAATGAAGTCCATAAGCCGATCACTAGAGAACGGGGGTATTTTATCAAAGGGAAATACGATCAATTCCAGCGTGATATTCCCTTCTCGGCATTCGTGCAAGCATTCCGAGACCTAATGAAGCAATTGTTGTCCGAATCAGATGCCCAATTAAATGTATGGGAAATGGAGATTCTGGCAGCATTGAGCGATAATGCCCAGATTTTGGTCGATGTGATTCCCGAACTAACGCAAATTATTGGCAATCAACCCTCAGCGATCGCCCTTTCAGGAACCGCCGCTCAGAATCGCTTCAATCTGCTCATGCAGCAATTTATACGGGTATTTGCCACCGCCGAACATCCTTTAGTTATATTCTTGGACGACTTGCAATGGGCTGATACGGCATCTCTGAAGCTACTGTCATTGCTGATGGAAGATACCAAGCATTTATTGATCGTCGGCGCATACCGAGATAATGAAGTCTCATCAACTCATCCCTTGATGATGACAATTAATGAAATCGTGAAATCTCGTGCGATGGTGAAAACCATTAACTTGCAACCATTGAGTCTAGTTGATATGAACCAATTAGTTGCGGATATACTCCATTGCGAACTGTCCTTAGCCACTCCCCTGACAGATTTAGTTTACCAAAAGACAAAGGGGAATCCCTTTTTTGCCAACCAATTTCTGAGGACATTGTATGAGGATGGTCAGATTAAATTTGCGAGGGCAACAGGATGCTGGAATGCCAATATTGCTGAGATTAAAGCATTAGCCATCACCGATGATGTAGTGGAGTTTATGGCGAAGAGATTGCAAAAGCTGCTACTACCAACTCAAAACATTCTCAAACTAGCGGCTTGTATTGGCGCACAGTTTGATTTGGCTACCTTGATAGTGATTGCAGAAAAATCCTTAGAAGAAGTCTCCACCGCCCTATGGATGGCTTTAGGAGAAGGATTAATTCTTCCTGTCTCCGATGTCTATAAATTTTTTGCTCAAAGTGGCGATACGTTAGACCAGACTCAAGCCTCGGTGAATGTGACCTATCGCTTCCTCCACGATCGCGTACAACAAGCTGCGTATTCCTTAATTCCTGACGCGCAAAAGGCGCAAACCCACTTCAAGATCGGTCAGTTACTTCAGAAAAATCTATCAGATATAGAACTTGAGGAAAAACTATTTGATGTTGTCGGACAACTGAATTGTGGGAAGTCCCTAATCGAGCCAAGGGAACGGGAGTTTTTGGCTCGGCTAAATCTCAAAGCCGCCATCAAAGCCAAGAACTCTACTGCCTACATGGCTGCAAAAATGTATCTGCAATCGGGTATTGATCTGCTAGATACAGGCTGGCAAGGTCAATACGATTTGACCTTAAAACTTTATACGGCCTATGCGGAAGCTAGTTATCTTCATGGCGACCTAGAGGGGATGGAACGGATTGCCAAAATAGTGTTGGAGAACGCGCAGACAAATCTAGACAAGATCAAAATTTATGAGATTCAAATTGCTGCCCTGACCGCAACACAACGGATGTTAGAAGCGATCGCCGTGGGACGAGATGCCCTTCATCCATTGGGGATCTTGATTCCCAGTGAGCCTAGTGATGAATTAAACAAACAGATTCTCCAAAATCTTGCCGAACAACTTCAGCATAGAAGGATTGAAGAATTAGTTAACCTCCCTGAGATGACCGATACTTCCATTCAGGCGGCGATGCGCATCTTAAGATCACTATTTGCTCCAATCTTTGTGGGGGCTCAGAATTTACTCCCTTTCCTTAGTTCCACAATGGTGAATTTGTCGCTTCAGTACGGCAATACAGCGGCATCGGCGGTAGGGTATACTCTGTATGGTTTTGTGTCCTGTGCTTTATTGGGAGAAGTAGAGGTGGGCTATAGCTTTGGCAAACTATCCCTCGTGATCCTAGATCGCTTTAACGCCAAAGAGTTTAATTCCATGATTTTTTGTCTCTTTGCCACTTTTATTCAACATTACAAGGAACCAATTAGGGAAAGCATCCCAATCCTAAAACAAGGCTACATATTAGGTAGAGAAACTGGTGACTTTAATAATATGGGCTACAATATCTTCAACTATGGTTATTCCAGTTTCTTTAGTGGTGTGGAATTGGGGGATTTAGAAGTAGAGTTGACCAACTATAGTTCGGTGATCACTGAAGCCAAGCAATATTCTGCTAAGGGTTATCTTGATATTTTGCGGCAGACGATTCAGAATTTGAGGGAGGACAGGGGCTTTTCGGACTGCTTAGATGGGGATATTTATAGTGAAACTGCGATGCTTCCCAAACATCTACAGGATAACGATAGCACCGTACTTTTCACTCTTTACTTCTATAAGCAGTTACTCGCTTACCAATTTGGCAATTATACATCGGCTTTAGAGTTTAAAAATAATGCCGAACTATATTTATTAGCCGCCTCAGGCACATTGATAGCCGCCATCTTTCATTTCTATGCCGCCTTAACCTGCCTCGCTCTCTGCCACCAAGCACCAGACAGGGAGGACTTGCTATTATCGTTGCAGAATTACCAAGACCGCCTATATCGATGCTCGCAAAACAGTCCTGTCAATCATTTGCATCAATGGTATTTAGTAGAAGCTGAACGCCAGCGAGTCTTGGGGAATAAGGCGGAGGCGATTGAACACTACGATCGCGCAATCTCCCTTGCCGAAGAAAACCAATTTCTCAACGAAGAAAGCTTGGCGAATGAACTGGCGGCGCAGTTCTATCTCGATTGGGATAAAGAAAAAATTGCCAAAGAATATCTGATTAATGCCTACTATGGGTATGTTCGCTGGGGAGCGATCGCTAAGGTTCAGGATTTAGAAAGTCGATACCCTCGACTACTCGCGCCAATTTTACAACAACAAATATCGCTATCTCCGACGGAAACTGTGTTTGCGCCATCATCGCTAACTGCGTCCCAAACTCGCGGTAGTCAGTCCTCCAGCACTAGTATTTCTTCTACCCTCGACCTAGAAAGTGTTTTGAAAGCTTCGCAAATCCTTTCGAGCGAAATTCAACTCGATCGGCTTTTGGCTACCTTACTGCATACAGTCCTAGAAAATGCGGGGGCTGATAAAGGTGCATTGTTAATGCCCCGTGAACACCAATGGTATGTGGAAGCATTGGCTACCATCGATTCCCCTGCACAGGTGGAAACTATCGAGCTACCTAGAAGCCAAGAAGTTCCCCATAGTTTGATTAACAATGTCAAACGTAGTCTGCAAACAGTTGTCATTGATAACGCTGTCCTGCATCCTTCCCTAGCGGCGGATGCCTATATCTTACAAAAACAACCCAAGAGCTTGCTTTGCACACCCATTTTGCAACAGGGTAAATTAATTGCCATTTTGTATTTGGAGAACCAGATCGCGACAGGAGCCTTTACCAGCGATCGCTTGAGAGTGATTGAAATTCTCTGCACCCAAGCGGCGATCTCTCTAGAAAATGCGCGACTTTACCAACAGTCACAAATCAATTTGGCAGATCTCAAGCAGGCTGAAGTACAGCTACAAGAAGCGAAGGATTTCTTGCAATTGATCATCGATAATATTCCCCAGTTGGTGTTTTGGAAAGATCTACAATTAAATTATCTGGGTTGCAATCGCCTTTTTGCTGAAACTATTGGCTTTAAATCCTCCCAAGATGTTATTGGCAAAACTGATTACGACATGCCTTGGCAAAAAGAAAACTCCGATTTGTTTCGAGAAAGTGAGTACCGAATTCTAGAATCGGGTGTTGCCGAATTGGGGATCGTTGAGTCTGTAATACGGGATGAGGGCAAGCAAGAATGGGCGGAGGTGAATAAAATTCCTTTGCGAGATGCGCATGGCAAGATAATTGGTATTTTAGTTACTTTGCAAGATATTACCGATCGCAAACAATTAGAACAGGAGAGATTGAGACTCATCTCTATTCTGGAAGCCACTTCCGATATTGTGGGGATTGCCGATGTTAAGGGTAATAATGTCTATCTCAATCAGTCAGGGCAAGAGATATTGGGGATCCCTGCGGCGGAGACAAATCAATTTCATATTTCTGAAGTCATTGCTCCTGCCATGCTAGAAACTTTTCAAACCAACATTCTGCCCGTAGCGCTACGCGAGGGGATTTGGTCGGGAGAGATGTGTCTGCGGAGTCGGAGTGGAGAAGAAATCTCCGTGTCTCAAGTTCTGATGACCCATAAAAACGCCCAAGGGGAAATAGAATTTCTCTCGACAATTATGCGCGACATTCGCGATCTAAAACGTATTGAAGCCGAGCGGCAACGCAAATCAGAGGATCTCGCCCAAGCTTTACAGGAACTAGAGTCAACGCAACTACAGATGATCCAAAGTGAAAAGATGTCAGCCTTGGGGAATTTAGTCGCAGGGGTAGCCCATGAGATGAATAATCCCCTCGGATTCATTGCGGGCAGCCTCAAGCAAGCCAAACCTACCCTCGCGGATATAGTTGAGCATCTGAGGATCTATCAAGCCAGTTTACCGCGCAAAAATGAAGAGATCCTTGAACATGAAAACGAAATCGATTTGGAATATGGGCTTGAAGACTTACCGAAGATGATTGATTCGATGATGATGGCCTGCGATCGCCTCAGAAATATTAGTACTAGCCTCAGAACTTTCTCCCGTGCCGATCAAGACTATAAAGTACCGTTTAATATCCATCAGGGGATTGACAGTACCATTCTCATCCTCAAGCATCGCCTTAAGGCAAGCGAATTGCATCCCGAAATTGAAGTCGTCACTAATTACGGAGATTTGCCGCAAATTAAATGCTTTCCTGGGCAGTTAAATCAAGTGTTTATGAATATTCTCGCCAATGCGATCGATGCTTTAGAAGAATCTAATCAGGGGCGTAGTTTTGAAGAAATTAAAGCCCAACCAAACTGCATCACCGTGACAACGTTACTGGAAGAGCAGTTTGTGAAAATTATTATTGCTGATAATGGCAAAGGAATGGATGAGGAGACGAAACAGAAAGTTTTTGATCGCTTATTTACGACCAAAGCTGTGGGAAGGGGAACAGGATTAGGTTTGGCGATCGCTAGGCAAATAATAGAAGAAAAACATCAAGGAAATATTAAGGTTAGTTCTATCCCTAGTGAGGGTACTATATTCTCAATCGCTATTCCAGCGATATAGTTATGATTAAGTTAGGCGGATCTCAATTAATGGTTAACATCAATTCAAATCCTAAGAAATCCGTACCTTTAAGGTTTGTGTTAATCGTTCCTTTTGTGTTGCAAATCTTCGCTACGGTGGGAATAACTGGTTATTTGTCCCTAAAAAATGGACAGAAAGCTGTTAATGATGTTTCTAGTCAATTGCGACAGGAAATGAGCGATCGGATTAATCAGCAAGTCTTGAATTATTTGGACAAACCATATATTTCTGGACAAATGTTTGTTGCGGCTGCTCAAAAGGGAAAGCTTGATCTCACAGATGTTACTAAACTGGAGACAACCTTTTGGCAACTAGTCAGCCAAAATACGATTGAATTCATGCAAATTGCGCTGGCTGACGGATCGAGTATCCAAGTTGAGGATACACCGAATGATGGGATTTTATCTTTTGTGGGGGCAAAAGAGGAGCTACCGCAGCGCAAAATCTATCAACTGGGGGATCGTGGGCAAAGATTAAAGTTGGTACAAACTCAACCCGATTTCGATCCGCGACTGCGACCTTGGTATCAGAATGGACAGAAAGCCACAAAACCTGTTTGGACGAAACCATATTTAGGGATTACGGTTAAATTGCCTTCGATCGCTTTGACCCAACCGATATACGATAGCAACGGTACTTTTTTGGGAGTCCAAAATAACATCTTTCGGATTGCTAAAATTCATAATTTCTTGAATACGATCAAGATCGGTAAGACGGGACAGACCTTTATTATCGATCGCTCGGGGGCTCTCATTGCCAGTTCAAAAATCAAAAATCCCTATATCTTCGATCTGAAAAAGAACACCTTACAGCAGATTGAAGCAACTAAGGCTGATGACCCCCTGATTATTGCTACTTCTCAAGCTATTTTGGATAGATTCGGAGATTTTAGTAAAATTGATGCCAGTCAACAGCTAGATTTCACGATCGCGAATCAACGCCACTTCGTCCAAGTTTCCGCTATTCGCGATGGACGCGGCATTGATTGGTTGAGTGTGGTGGTAGTGCCTGAAGCTGACTTTATGGCGCAAATTGATGCGAATACCCATACAACTATTCTGCTCAGTTTGGCGGCTTTGGCTGTGGCAACGATCTTGGGGATCTATACTTCATTGTGGATTACGCGACCGATTGGCAGGTTGCAGCAAGTTAGTGAGGCGATCGCTACGGGGGAGCTTGATCGTACTGTGGAAATCAGCAACATTTACGAACTAGAAGGTTTAGCGCGATCGTTCAACCAAATGTCAGTCCAACTCCAAAGCTCTTTTACGGCTCTTGAGGAGCGTGTTGCCGAACGGACGATCGAACTTCGGCAAGCTAAAGAAGTCGCCGACAATGCGAACCAAGCCAAGAGCGAATTTCTGGCAAACATGAGTCACGAACTGCGAACGCCCTTGAATGGAATTCTGGGATATGCCCAAATTTTAAATCGGTCAAAAGCGCTAGCCGAGAAAGATCGTCACGGAGTAAACGTCATTTATCAGTGTGGGTCGCACCTACTGACATTGATTAATGATGTCCTCGATCTATCGAAGATCGAAGCAAGGAAACTGGAACTAAGCAACAACGTGATTCACCTACCATCCTTTCTGCAAGGAGTAGTAGAAATCTGTCGGGTGAGAGCCGATCAAAAGGGGATCTACTTCATTTACCAACCTGCGATTAACCTGCCAGAAGGAATCAAGGTAGATGAAAAGCGACTGAGGCAAGTGCTGCTGAACCTGCTAGGGAATGCGATCAAATTTACAGACAAAGGGAGCGTCACCCTTAAAGTAGATCTGCAAAGAGAAGATACGAATCAAGCGATCGCCGAGATTAAATTTACGATCGAAGATACGGGAGTCGGGATCGCCACCGAACAGACCAAAAATCTGTTTAAAGCCTTCGAGCAAGTAGGAGAAAAGAGTCGCCAAACCGAAGGGACGGGGCTAGGGCTAGCCATTAGTCAAAGAATCGTGCAATTGATGGGAGGAGAGATCGAGGTAAGCAGCACTATTGGTGTAGGCAGCACCTTTAGCTTTGAACTAGCGATCCCCCTTGCTAGTGACTGGGCGCAACAAAGTGCCATCAAGAGGGGGCATACGATCATCGGCTACGAAGGAGAGCGTCAGCATCTATTAGTAGTGGATGACCGATGGGAAAATCGAGCCGTATTAATGAACCTATTAGAACCCCTAGGCTTTACCTTTATGGAGGCAGAGAATGGGAAAAAGGGGCTGGAGAAGGCAAAAGAACAAAGCCCCGATCTGATCGTCACGGATTTAGCCATGCCCGTCATGGATGGATTTGAGATGTTGAAGAAACTGCGCAACGATGAAGCCCTCAAAGAGTTGCGAGTAATTGTATCCTCTGCATCGGTATCGGAAATAGATCGTCAGATCAGTATAGAAGCGGGAGGGGATGATTTTCTCGCTAAGCCAGTTCACGCTGAAGAATTATTTGACTTATTGGCGAAGCACTTACCCATCAAGTGGCTCTACGAGGCGAGTGAGTTAAATATCAGCGATCAGGAGCAATCGACGGTCGAAATGCTTGTCCCACCAAGGTCAGATTTACAGATTTTACTAGAATTGGCTGAGGATGGACTATTGAGAACATTGACGGACAAGGCTAAGGAGATTGGCGAGAAAGATGAGCAATATCAGCCTTTTGTCAAAGAAATCATGCAATTGGCGAAACAATTCCAAACAGAAAAAATCGAAGCGCTAATTCAGAAATATCTTACTAACCTATGAGTACAACTCTATGAGTACAACTGTAACTGGCTTAATTTTAATCGTTGACGATAATCCCACTAATCTGGATGTGATTTCGGAAGCATTGATTAATGCAGGGTATAAAGTAGCGATCGCGACCAGTGGCGAACGTGCTCTGCAACAGATCGAACGAAGATTGCCCGATCTGATTTTACTGGATGTGATGATGCCTGGTATTGATGGCTTTGAGACCTGCAAGCGGCTTAAAGCCAATGCTAAGACTAGCGCCATCCCAATTATGTTTATGACGGCTGTGGCGGATGTGGACAATAAGGTGAAAGGGCTCAAACTCGGTGCAGTAGACTACATTACTAAGCCCTTCCAAGAAGAGGAGGTTTTAACGCGGGTCAAAACCCATTTGCAGTTACATTTTTTGACGCAAAATTTAGAACAGCAGGTTGCCCAAAAAACCGCAGCTTTGCAAGCAGCTCAACTCCAAATTATTCAGCGGGAAAAACTGTCGGCTCTGGGTAACTTGGTGGCTGGCGTTGCCCATGAAATTGCCAATCCCGTGGGATTTCTCGGTGGTAATATCCAACCCGCCTTGGACTACATCAAAGACTTATTTGGATTGTTAGATCTGGTGCAGAAGGAGTCCGCTAATTTCAGTACGGCGATCGAAAAGGAAATTGAAGCGATCGATCTCGAATATATCCGCGAGGATCTGCCTAAGTTAGTGGGGTCGATGCGAGAAGGGGTAAAACGGATTAAAGATATTAGCAATAGCTTGCGGATATTTGCCCGTGTCGATAGTATGCGCCCCATTGCTTGCAATATTCATGATGGTATCGACAGTACAATTATGATCCTCAAGCATCGTCTCAAAGCTTCTGATGCTCACCCCGATATTGAAGTTCTGCGTGAGTATGGGGAATTGCCTCTAGTGGAATGCTATGCAGGACAATTGAACCAAGTATTTATGAATCTCTTAGCCAATGCGATCGATGCTTTAGAAGAATCCAATATCGGACGAAGCTATGCGGAGATTCAAGCCAATCCCAATCAAATTGCGATCGCAACCAAACTATCCGAAGATGGGCAGCGAGTCATACTTTGTTTCAAAGATAATGGCATGGGCATGACGGAGATGGTCAAGCAAAATATTTTTGATCATCTATTCACTACCAAAGCGGTGGGCAAAGGTACGGGGTTGGGACTAGCGATCGCACGTCAGATTGTCGTGGAAAAGCATGGTGGAACGATTCATGTTGATTCTATCTTTGGCGAAGGCACGGAATTTACGATCGAGCTGCCAGTTAAGGAGGCAATCTCAGCTTCATAAAACTGTGAAAATTCAAGAAAAAATTATTTAATATCAATTCACGAAAGTGTGACAACACTTTTGTGAATTAGACACCAAACCAAGAGAGAGCATACCGCCCGCGCAGCGGGCGGTATGCTCTCTCTTGGTTTGGTGTTTACTTACTCTTAGCTACTTAGAAAAAACTACGGCAATTAGGGAATTGGAATTTTGATGATAAATTCAGTTCCCTTTCCCAACTCAGAGATGACATCAATTATACCCCGATGTTTTTCGATAATTTGATAGCTGATGGATAATCCCAATCCTGTACCTTGACCGACAGGCTTTGTCGTAAAGAATGGATTAAAAATCCTCTCTTTAATTTCAGTGGGAATCCCATTTCCATTATCTTTAATGCTAACACAAACATGTTTAGAGTCATCTAAACTGGTTTTGATTATAATTTGCTTCGATTTTATATTAGTCTCAAATAATGCGTCAGCAGCATTAGAAATAATATTCATAAATACTTGATTTAACTGAGATGGATAACAGAACACTTTTGGCAAATCTCCATACTCCCTAAGCACCTCAATGCCTTGCTTCAGCTTGTGGCTAAGAATCAGTAACGTGCTATCAATTCCTTCATGTAAGTCCACATCTTTTTGGTCTGCTTCATCCAATCTAGAAAAGTTGCGTAATGACACAACAAGATCTATAACCCGATCTGTTCCTGTTCGTATTGATGCAATTATCCGTGGTAAGTCAATCAATAAAAAATTCAGGTCGATCTCCTCCATGTAATCAATAATTTCAGAAGAGGCTTTGGGAAAGTGCTGTTGATAAAGTTTAATTAGGGTTATTAGATCCTGAATATACTGATCGATGTAAGTGAGATTACCATTGACAAAGTTAATTGGATTGTTAAGTTCATGAGCAATTCCAGCCACCATTTGCCCTAATCCAGCCATTTTTTCAGACTGAATCAACTGCGTGCTAGTTCTCTGTAAGTTTTTGAAAGCTAGTTCTAAGTCCCTAGCTCTCTGTAAGTTTTCGAGAGCCAATTCTAAGTCTCTAGCTCTTGCCTCTGCAAGGATGGAAATCTCTTCCTTGTCTCTCAAGGTATCTTTTAGTTTCGTCTCCCGTTCTACTAACTCATCCATGAGCCGACTCTTCGTTTGCAAAAGTAAGAGAAAGTCAGCAACTGAATCATGAACTGCAAAGTCTTTTAATTTGATGCCAATTTGACTAAGCTGTTTAAGCTCTGTGACGATGGGCGAACCCAGAAAAAAAATGATCTCGGAATCATCAACAGGTAGCATCTGACCTTTTAGAATCATTTCGCTATGGAGCGATTTCAAAATAAATATACTGTGAGATTTCTTGCTAATAGTGGCAAAATCAGTAGTTTGAATAATAGGGCGGTTAATTTGGAAGCACTTGGTAAACGGTGACTCGATGATGTCTGGAATAAGCCGCTGCAAAACTTCTCCAGCTTGGATGATTGTGAGATCGCCCTTAAACACAAAATGAAAAGGAAATGCTTTCGCAAGTAAGTGGGGTGGTAGAGTGAATTGGGGCTGCATGAAAATTTCAGTTGGATTTATACTGGATGGTAAATTCATCATGGTCTGCACCGTCAGACTTGCTTTGAGTCTGGGTAACTTCAACATCCGTATTTAAGTGCGTACCTAAGCCTTTCACCAATCCCACTACCATTGGTGCTAATCCCTCTCGGTGTGAATGATAGTGAAGGTGTATCGTTTGTTCTTCAAATTCCTCACAGTCAAAGGATGGCGGCTGAAGTTTGGGAAAACTGATGCCGACACGGGTATGAAGATCATCTAGGTTCTGCAAAAATTCGGGAAGCGTATCACCGCTCATTGCCATCAGTTCCCCATACCCTTCTTGAGATGTGTATTGCACCCAGAATTCTCCAAAGGCTTTCATGATTTCTGAAGTAGATAGCCCCAAAACAAGACTTGCTGACTTTACAAGGTTATGGGTTACATCATCTGGATAAGATTCCATGCTGATGAAAGTATCAACTCCAATTTCAGCTTTATGCTGAATCTCTTTCCAAGTTTCTTCACCGAACCGACTACATACCATGTCATGAATTGCTTTGTTAACTAAGCCGTACATAAAATCTCCTACAGTACCGTTTCAGAATTGCTGGTGTAGTTCGTCTAAAAAACCTAGGGTACTTGAAAGTCTATCAGAAAAATGTGCTTTTCATAGGTTACTCACTTCCTACGTAATTTCACCAATTTTGATGTAAATGAAAAACTTTTTCTATTACCAAAATATGCAAGAAATGTAAAAGAAGAAATACGAAAAAATAACAGTAAGAATAATACTTTTCCTATGAAATATAGCAGCATAAGAGATGGCTAGGATAAATCAAAATCCTAAAAGCAATTAGCCGTAAGAAGTATAGCCACTTATTTATATTCTAAGTAAACCTTATGTTGATATAACCAATAATTACAATTGTAACGAGCTTAATTTTAAGCGTTAATGAACTTTTTTACCATGCGATCGCTATTTTAGAGGAATCTCATATCGGATTTAGCTATGCTTTGATTTGAGCCAATCCCCATCAATTACGAATCGCTTTTCCAATCGCTTATTTACTCTCAAATTTATTCTCAAATTTATTCTCAAACTGCTTGGAAAAGTTACAGAATTGAGACTAACGATTTTTTGATTTTGCGATCGCCAATAAGTAGCTAGGCATAAGTAAACTTAAAACCTAGAAGAGCATACCCCGCCCACGCAGCGGGCGGTATGCTCTCTGGTTTTGGTTTTTAATTATGCCGAACTACTTAATCTTTCGGAACTCATCAACGAGGCGAATCATTTTTGAAGGCAAGATTTTGGAAAGAAGCAGATAACTTTGACGGGCTTGTCGGTTTTGATATAACGGTTTCGGTCAACGGTTGCAGATAACCTCGAACTCAGCACTAGGTTTGCTCATCAATCCGCTGCACTGAAGGATTAGCCTCGCGCTGCGCTAGAAGCTCTTCCCATCTTGCCCAAATCATATCAGTATAGTTCTTGCTATCAATGCTGTATGCCCCGATCGCAAAACCATCATTCATTTCTACTAAAGCAGTTTGTCCCGAATCTAATACACCAAAGTCGATGGCATATCCTGCATAAGACTCCCCTGCTTGATCTAGTGCTTGAATGGCTCGATGTACTTCTGCAACATCAATAGGAATATCTGTATTACCAGCATAGTGATCCACGCTCCTGATTTCGGAATGGACAACGTATATTCGATACTCACTGAGCCAAGTAACCACTTCAGAACACCACACTTTTTCTTGCCGTGACACTGCATACACTTGAGACATGTCGTACTCAGACTCGAATACACAACCTGTGAATCGCTTGCGCCGAGTTGCTGGTTTCACAAACATAGCTAGATAACGACCATCTCGTAATACTGGCTCTAGTTCTGCAAGCGTCGATCGCCAAACACGACGATGTAAAAACTCATGCAGCGAAATCGGATAATCATTGGGCTCGGGTTCGGGAATGGAAAGCTGCTGCAATGCTCCAACAATGCAAGACATATCTCCAACGACCAAAGACTCGCTATCCAGCATAAGCTGCCTGCGACGAATGCGCTTTTCTGTGTAGAACGTGATCGGAATTCCACGATGCCTCAGTTCCTCAACGACTCGTTGTTCTTCTTTCTGGAGTCGTCTGTTACCTTGTTCCTGAATAAAGGCTTTAGAAATCACGCTGTCTCACAAGCAATCTTGAAATACAAATCCTAACTATGTAATTAGATAGAAAAATTCTTTCTAACACAACTATAAGGCGTATAGGTTGAAAGTCAAGATTCTAGCTATATGCCCTATACGGCGTATTATACAGAAAATTCTGCCTAACTACCTTAATATGGCATGTTAGTCGCAAGATCTCAGTTACAGAATTGGGACTAACGATTTTTTAATTTTGCGATCGCTAATAATCTTTCGGAACTCATCAACGAGGCAAATCATTTTTGAAGGCAAGATCTTGGCAAGAACCAGATAACTTTGATGGGCTTTCGAGAGTTGACTGCGGAAAAGGGCTTACAGTAAGATAGTGAGTAGTGTGATAGATGTCTGACCATTTCTAGGTCATGATGTCACAACAAAAATTAAATTTAAATTAAAAAAGGTAAGGATATGGCATTAGAAAGCGCAGATAAAGGAGCCATCATGGCTGAGTTCAAGGAATTGGATAAGGACGGATCAGGCTATTTATCGCGAGATGAGCTTAAGGATGCGTTGAAGAGACTGTACGAGAATATCGATCTCAAGCTAACAGATGCTAATATTCAAGCTCTGCTAAATCAGGCAGACAAAAATAAAGATGGCAAGATCCAGATTGAGGAATTTATGACTCTCATCTAAGCGAGGCTAATTGATTGGGAAGACGACTGGTATAAACTCATATTATAGTACCGACCCTATTCAAGTGATCGGCGATCGCACTAATAATCTATTTCCTAAAGGCGATCGCAATTATCGTCAGTTTTAGTTTCTAGGCGATCGCCTCAACAATCTATCTCCTAAAAGCGATCGCCATTACTGTGAGCCATGATTTCTATGCGATCGCATCAACAATCTATCTTCTCAAGGTGATCGCTATTACTGTGAGTGATGATTTTTAGGTGATCTCTTTGATGCTCTCAGTTGTAAAATTGGGGCGATCGCTGGTGCTGTTGTTTTGTTTCTGACAGACGCAGACATATTCGGCTAGAATTTATCAAGACGATTAGTATTGGAAAGGAAATTCTATTTTGTCAAACACAGATTCCAACACAAATCAGCCTCGCCTTTTATCATTTACCCTTGATGGGTGGTCGGTTTTGGGTGGTCGGGTTACTGTGTCTTTACACGATGGTGTTGCAGTACTAGTTGGTCGCAATGGATCTGGGAAATCAGCAATTATTGAAGGGCTTGAAGCAATTTCATTATGTGCAATTGTCAAATCTAAGCAAGTTCCATACAATAATGGCGACAGTATTCCCAAAATATTAGAAATTCAAGTTTTGACACCGACTCACCGTCTGATAGCATACAAGTTTGAACTTGTACAGACAACTAAACTTGGTAAGAATTTGAATGTAGATACCTTTACGAGTGATAACTTAGAAGGAGAAGATTTGTTGTGGAATGAACATTGTCAATATACTGATGGAGACAATGAAATTTTGTGGACAACTACACATGGATTAACAAGGTATAAAAAAGCAGACGGCTCGACTGACACTTTTTTGGGCAATATGTATTCTGCTAGACAGGCATATTATGTTAACAACTTATCATTTCCTAATGAGATTTATTGGATCAACACCGTTCTTACAGGCATTCGTCTAATTAATAAGACTTTTGTTCGTCAAACGTCTGGTCGTAGAGAATCTTTACTAAAAGTATCACAACGTGAAGTTATTTCCATTAATGGTATTAGTGGTATTAATGGTCTTTTAGAATTAGCTGATAGCCTAGCCTTAAGAATACGTCGCATGGAGAGTAGAGAAGTTGACGAACTTAATAGCATCTGCCAACGAATCGGAATTGGGGAGATAACTCTTCAGAAATTCATCTTAAGTGAACCTCTTAACGAAAAAGAATATATCTTGTCTGTGCAGTTAGATAGCGTTAATATCGGATTACTATCCGATGGAACACTTAAAGTCTTATCGATTCTAATAGAAATAATTACTTTAAAGCCTAGTTCAACAATAATAATTGAGGAGCCTGAAGCACAAATTCATCCTGCGATGTTAGCAAGGTTACTCAATGAGATTGAGACTTATACTTACGGGCAAAATTTAATTATTTCAACTCATTCACCACAGGTAGTTTCGTGGAGTAGTCCAGAAAAAATTAATCTAGTTCATCGCAAGGACGGAAGGACATTTGTTCGTAAGTTAGGTGAAGCCCAGATTCATAATGTCATCGAATATCTGTCTGAGGAAGGAAACTTAGGCGAATGGGTTTACAGTGGTATTCTCGATGAGTAATCTGAAGATTGGATTGATTGCTGAGGATGTTACTGACTGCGATGCAGTTCGAGAAATTATACGTCGTGTACTCAATGATTCTAGCATTAGAATTATCCATTGGGCAGCCAAAGGTTGTGGCAATTTAAGGAAAGATCTCTCAAAAACAATTAAAGCTATATCCAAAGAAGATTGTAACGCTTATGTTATTGTTCATGATTTAGATCGTCAGAATGGCTGTCTCAATGATGAGTCAACACTTCGAGCATCATTAGAAAAATCAATTATTGGATTGAAAGGAATTAACAGACATATCTGTATTCCAATAGAGGAGTTAGAAGCTTGGTTTTGGTCTGACCTAAAAGTTGTAAAGTTTGTAGGGCAAGGAAAGGGAAAAGCACACGCAAATCCGCAACAAATTGAAAAGCCCAAAGAAAAATTGATAAAATTATCGGCTGAGGATAACAGGAAGCCTCGTTACAGTACCAACATGAACGCTAAATTAGCTTCAATACTGGACATAGAAGAATGTTCTAAGCGGTGTTCTTCATTTAGAGAGCTAGTCAAATTCTTGCGATCGCTCTAAAAAATATTGATCGCTATTACCATGAGCCATGATTTCTGGGCGATCACACTAACAATCTATCTTCTAAAAGGGATAATCCCTCGACGGTTGCTGAATGTTTGCCCCTCCTCTGTGTGGCTTCTGCACATAGTTTTCAGATGGAGGAGGCAATTGATTAATACAAGTTTGTGAACAAGCATTCACAAGCAGAGGTAAAACATCTGTAGCTACTGGGAGTGAAATCCATACTTGATATAAGTTTGAATCGCTAATAGGAGCATTACATACACTACATTTTGTGGGGGAACCTGCTTCTACTCCCACTCCTACAGGAAGCTGAGGGAAAGAAAAGCGAAACTTATAGTTTCCGTAAAGCGCCCGTATACTAACAGTACTATCTTTTAACTTTTTGCAACGGGTGATTTCATAAGGAAACCAATGTAACCGATAGGATGTGTAAGGAGTAAATTTTTCTAAATTCGTCATTTCTCCAATTTCTGGAGGAATACGAACCAAATTGCTCCCATACAAATTCAAATGCTTGACAGATTTTAGCTTTGCTATGCTTGAAGGAAGTGTAATAATCTGCTGCCATTCATTCTGTTTCATCTCCTGTTCAGGAACAAACTCTTCCCTTCCATCTTGGGCTGCAACCTCCACAAGCTCTAGTAGTCGCTTCCAGCCATCACATTTCATGTCCTGTTGTTCTAAATGTAGTTTAACTCTAGATACCCATTTCCCTGAATATTCAGCTTCAAAGCATTTACAACCGTGATAATTAGCCATTTATTTTCAGTGGATTCGTTAAAGCCTAACGGCTTAATTGAGCCGCAAGAAAACTATTGCTCTCAACCAAAATATTACGCTTTTATCCGCTTCAATGATGTGTTGTACGCTGATAGCTTAATTATTATTTACCTTTGCGATCGCCATCGCTCTAATGACCAGTTTCAATATTAGGAACGAGTTTACCATCTTCCATATAGACAATGCGATCAGCAATGTCGAGTATGCGATTGTCGTGGGTGATGAGGAGAATTGTGCAGCCTTTTTGTTTAGCGAGGGTTTGCATGAGTTCCACCACTTCGCGACCCGATTTCTTATCAAGAGCTGCTGTGGGTTCATCGGCTAGGACGATTTTGGGTTGAGAAACTAGCGCACGTGCGATCGCTACCCGTTGTTTTTGACCACCAGAGAGACTATCGGGATAATAATCGAGGCGATGTCCTAGTCCGACCGCTTCGAGCATGGCAGATGCCTTACCATCAAGATCGGTAGTGCCATCCTCATCGTGAAGTTCTAGAGACATGCGCACATTTTGTCTAGCCGTGAGGAAGGTCATCAAATTATGGGCTTGAAAGATATAGCCAATATTGCGGCGGATTTGCATGAGAGAGTTTTTATCAGCGCCACGAATTTCTTGATTTAAGATTTTAAGACTACCCTCCTGAGCCGATCGCAATCCACCCATAAGCGTCAGGAGCGTAGTTTTGCCAGAGCCAGAGGGCCCCGTCATGATAATGATTTCGCCAGCATGGATATCGAGATTAATATCAAAAAGCGCTTGCTTGCGTAAGTCGCCTTCGCCAAAATAATGATTGAGGTTTTGGGCAGAGATGACTGGCTCTTGTGAGATCGAGCTAGAATTTGCACTAGAAGTCAGTGTTTCCATATTTTTATGGGATGTTTTTGCTTTTTTGTGGGCTAGATCAACTGATTCCGAACGGCAAAAACTGCGGCTTGAACCCGATCGTTCACGCTAAGTTTATTTAAAATGCCATTCACATGACTTTTGATAGTATTAGGGCTGACATAAAGTTCCTTGGCAATTTGAGGATTACTTTTTCCTTCGACAATCAGTGATAGAACTTCAAGCTCACGGGATGTTAAATGGGAATGATAGGATAAGGTTTTTGGAGGATCAATTCTCGTTGATGGCATAATTCTTTATGGGGGAACGTAGTATAGCAATTATGTTTAGAAGATGTCAGCAGGATCGGCGGTTTGGAGTTTTCGCATGGCGATCGCTCCTGAAGCTACGCACATAATAACGGTCATCGCAAAGACAGAAGTGGCACGTTCTAACGTCATTTTTATGGGTAACATCGTGACGGCATAGGTCACTTGATACAGTCCGACAGAAAGCAGGAAACTAGGCAGAAATCCTAAACAGGCTAATAGGATTGCTTCTTGAAAAAGGATGCTTAAGAGAAAGCGATCGCTATAGCCCATTGCCTTGAGAGTGGCATATTCCGCAAGGTGATCGGAGACATCAGAATAGAGAATTTGATAGACAATCACGATGCCGACGATAAAGCCCATCGCCACGCCTAAGCCAAAGATGAAGCCGATGCTGGTTCCCGTTTCCCAATAGCTTTTTTCGACACCTGCCCATTCTTCGGTAGTCAACACACGTATATCACTAGATAGTAAATTGGCGAGTTCCCTTTTGACTTGCTGAACGTCGGCTCCTTCATTGAGATGAATTAATCCCATCTCAATGCGATCGCTACGACGTTCTGGAAATAAACGTAAAAAAGTCGCATCACTGGTAATAATATTGCCATCGGCGGCAAAGGAAGAACCAACTTCAAATAGCCCGCTTACCTGCACCAATTTATTGTTTAATTGCGCTTCCAATTCTCCCTTTTGCATAAACATAGTGGCAACATCGCCATATTCAGGACGACCAGCGCGATCAAAAAGAACGCGATCGAGTTGTTGAATCTGTGGGATTTGCTGAGCGGGATCGGGTAAGTTGACGCTAGGATTACCCGCATCAACTCCCCAAATGAGAATTGCTCGATTTTGACGAGTTTCAGGATTGCGCCATTGACCCGCAACGGATATATAAAGCGGAGCAACGGATTTAACTTGAGGATGGGCGAGGGTTTGGTAAAGGCGATCGCGTTGAAAACTAGGTGTGGAGATGAGGGTCTGGAACTGAGTGCTGGCGATCGCTAGATCCGCCTGAATCAATTCGCGATAGGGGTTCATCGCCGAATCATAGAGCGCTCCTTCAAATCCCAACTGCACAAACATCAAGATATCGGCAAAGGCGATACCCGATAGCGCCACGATAAAGCGCACTTTATTGCGGGTGAGTTGGAGCCAAGCAAGAGGTGTTTTTCGTAGGAGTTTACGGAACATAGGTTCTCAGTAATGGGGATGGTATGGGCTTTTGGCGATTAGCTTTTGGCGATTAGCTTTTGGCTTTTGGCGATTAGCTTTTAGCTAGCTTTCTTAATAAGTTGGCGATCGCCATTAAAAAAGGCGGATAGATATTCGATTCCGCAAGTAAAAACTATTTCTGTTGATTTGAATATCGCAATGGCGATCGCACAATTGATGACTTTGAGGTCAATTATGTTGTAGATAACCAGAACCAATGTTCTTGAAGCTTTTGAAACTCTAAAATTTTACCTCTAGAGAAGTGATTTAAGTTAGGCACTTGATCACTATAAACATAACCAGCTACACTATCAAATCCAGAGAACGTGCAAAAGAGAATTTCCATTGTTTCTGTGGATTTATCAACATCAATTGTGCCATCACAGGAAGTCCAGAGATATTGTCGAGGTAATTCCGTTCGTCCATAGGGACCTGATATTAACTGCCCTGACCTAACTAATGCCACTACATCTTCTCGGCTGTGAAGGAATATGTCAAAGTTTAGACTGAGCCAAACTTGCGTGAAATTCACATTGAATAATAGTCCTAGCATTAAGGCATGAATTAAGAACGGCAAAAAAGATTTAATTCCAATTTGCTTGAAACGGAGAATAGTGTGTAAAGCCGACCAAATCAGAGTTGTAGTATAAAAAATTAGGAATGGAAGAACTAGTAAACTCGCCAAAAGTGATGCGCTTGGAAAGAAGTAAGAAAATAGATCTCTAAAGCACCAGATTAGTAGCAGGATATTGCTTAAATATGCGAGTTTATAGAAGAGTGGAATTTCTCGGATAAATTGACAGATTTTAGAACGCATATCAGTATCTCTTAATATTAAGCTTGAGGCGATCGCATCATCATCCATAGGGGAGGTGCATCGTTGAGAACTCGTAATTCTTCGCGCACCACAAATCCATGCCGTTGATAGAATTTTACGGCGCGATCGGTGGAAGTAAAGAGATAGCAAATCTCACCTTGGCGATCGGCTTGCTGGAGAACGGGCTGCAAGAGCAAACCTCCAATCCCTTTGCCTTGTGCATTTGGTGATACTGCCAATCCCTCTAGATACCAGTGCGGTGTCGGGCAGTCACGCAGGCGATAGGCTTCCGTTTTAGTCAAGGTGTTAAGTATTCGCCTTGTGGAAAGAAAACCATTCTGTAGGAATATTTCAAAAATTAGGGGAAGTGATTGTAATAATGACGGTGAATTGGCGTTAGGAGGTAACCAGCTAGCAATCCCTAACAGTTGAGGATTGCTGAGCGAAGCGGAAGTATCGCTATGATCCTGATAGCTGCAATAGACATGCCCTAAAGGAAAATCCTGCTTGATCGTCTTGCTCCAAGATTTTTCGAGGCTTCCTAAGCGATCGCTTTCATTGGGAATAAGATAGCAAGATAGAGGATCGGGAAAGAAAGTTGTCGCCATCATTTTTGCAGCAATAGAAATTTGAGATTGCTGAAGAGCAAGGATTTGCGGCTCTTCATTCTCAACATTCATTTTGTCATTGAGAATATTCATAAATAGACCTCCTGATGATATTAAGATGATATTAATTTGGGGATGAAAGCTGGATCTTGCCTTGAACTTGTAAGTTGGTAAAAGCAGCCACGCGGCGGCTATCCTCTGGGCTTAAACGCACCTTGACCTCAATCACGCGGCGATCGAGATTTTCTCCTGCTTGATTGGTCGCTTGGCGTTGACGTTCCACTTGCAAGCCAACTTGCGAAACCATACCCTTCACTTCGCCTTGAAATGCTTGTCCTGTAATTATTGCGGATTGTCCAACTTTGACGCGATCGATCTCCGTTTGATAGACTTCCAGCACAGCTACCATGCGATCAGTTGCGCCTAATTCGACGATGCCGTCGTTGCCTACCTTTTCCCCTAATCGCGTGCGAATTTTGAGAATTTGTCCATCTCTAGGAGCGCGAATATAGGCTTGGGCAAGGTTCGTTTCCGCACGATTGAGAGCGGCGATCGCACTGTCTACTTCTCTAGCTTTGGTAGCAATATCGACGGGTCTTACTTCGGCAATGCGATCGCGAGTACTAGTTGCTTCAAGAACTTGGGCTTGGAGGGTATTAGCAAGGCGATCGCGATTGCTCAGTGCTTCCTGTAACTGAGCGCGGGTAGTTTCCGCTGTGAGGCGTTTGGTATCTAAAACTGAAGAAGAGACTGCGCCTTGGGCATAGAGTTGTTGAAAACGCGCCAACTCTGTCTCCGCAGTACGAACTTCCGATTGCCATCGAGCAATCGTCGCGGACTGGGCTGCATCGCTACCGCGTAAATCCGCTTGCAAGCGCACGATGGTTGCTTCCTGCGCTTGAATTTCCGATTGTTTTGCGCCAGCCCTAACCCTTGCGAGTTCTGCTTGGGCGATCTCCACCTGTGCCTTGGCTTGGACAACTTCATCGGCAAAGCGATCGCTAGCATCGAGTACGGCGATAATCTGACCTGCTTTCACCCGATCGCCGACTTGGACGCGCAATTCCTTTAGGCGATCGCCATCTAGGGCGACAGGAGCCGCTAAACGCATGACTTCTCCCTCTGGTTCCAATCGCCCCAGTGCCGTTACGGGCAAGGTCGCATTGGCGATCGCTGAAGTATTATTCGGAATATTAGGCTTGCTCGAAGAGACGACGCTATAAATAGAAATTCCTGTAGCCACAGTCGCAAGGAAAATTCCCCCAAGCCAAAGATGGCGGGAGTTAAAGAAAGATTGAGATGTCATGTTTTACTAATCTATTTCAAAGAAATTTAGCAAGCTTCAGTCATCGCTATAGGTCATGCGAATTAGTTCGGCAATTACCTGCGATCGCTCCTCATCAGAAATGCAGTTCAGTCCTAGTAACTGATTCCAAGAAAGTCCATCCGAAGCTAAGAGAATTACCCTTGCCTTGAGTGGAGCAATACCACAATTACTAACTTGCTGATGCCACCTTATTGAAGCTTCTTGGTATGGTTGCAGGAGTTTACTATCCTTCGCTACAGCCGCTAGCAATCCAGATTGAATAGCAGCACTCTGACAATCGAATATATCTCCAGCCCTGATGTAAGCCCGCAACCAAGCACCCTTGGCGGTGAGATCGCCTTCGCGAGTGAGTTCTATCTCTAATAATTGCTCGAACTCGGCGATCAGGTTTGCGACCATGCTCGTCAGTAGGGCTTCTTTATTAGGGAAATGATAGAGCAATCCGCCTTTGCTTACGCCAGCTTCCTTTGCCACTGCCTCAAGGGTCAAAGCGTCAGCCCCAAAGCGCAAAACAACTTCACCTGCCGCATTAAGCAGTGATTCTCGCGTCGCCGATCGCGATCGCTTGCCTACCTCTAAAGCCTCTGCCATAACCTTTTGCCCGAATACTAAAAAATTAAGACAATCAACTTGTCTTGAAAATAACTATACCGTCCAGACGGTTTAGTGTCAACTGGTAGATTAAATTTTTTGATTATGGCGATCGCTATTACTGTGAGTCGTGATTTCTAAGCGATCGCATCAACAATCAATCTCCTAAAGGCGATCGCTATTACTATGAGTCGTAATTTCTAGGCGATCACACTAAAGCCAGTAAAGTATATCAATGTTACCGCACAAACAATAAAAATCAAAATGATAAGTTTCCACAATAAAACGTCAGGTTGATTAGTGATACAGTCGCATTCTTTTTGTTTACGCATTCTATAGTATTCTTTTTCCACGCTAATTAAACCTGCTTGTTTAAAATGCTTTCTTTTTAACCGAAGATTGTATGTTTTATAAAAGTATTTGCTAATTTCACAACGAATCCATTTATCTATATCTCTCAATTGTTCAATATCAGTAATAATGCAGAAAAATCCCAGCCAGTTTCTTTCTATTGATTGCTCTTTATTATCATTTTTTCTAACTCCATCACATAATGGACAAATATCGGTACGCCCCCTAATTTTCTGCTTAATTATCTTGTTAATTAAGAAATTAAACCTTTTTCTAGGATCAAATCCTGATTTATAGTCTTTTTCTGATTTAACAATATTGTTTTTTGATTTTGATTGATTATCAGGAGTTCCATTTATTTTTTCGTAAATTCTATTTTTAAATTTTTGGATATTGCTAGACTTAACTCTAATTTTAGTGAGAGCAATTTCAAAGCCAACAAATTGTAAGCTTGTTTCTTGAAGATTAAAAATTTTTGTTTTAGCTTGATTATCAGGTTGGATTTCGTGAAGTTGAAGTTTTATTTCAGTTAATTTCTCTTTAATTTCTTTATATATATTTTCTGAATTTTCCTGATTTCTACTAAGAACTACAAAATCATCTGCATAACGAATATACTTTAAATCATATTTTTTAGAAAGGGTTTCTAATATCCAAATATCAAAACCATGTAAGTATAAATTAGCAAGAATTCCCGATAATACACCACCTTGAGGAATTCCTTGATTATTATTTTGTTGAATTTTCTTTCCTTTTTTACAATGAAATTCTTTAGGGTTATTATAGTCAATTCTGTGAATTCTTGATGTTTTTATATATCGCCGAAGAAGATTACTTATTAAAGTGTTTTTCCCAAATTTTTCTTCAATTAATTGAATAAGATAAGGATGGGGAATTGTATCAAAAAATTTTACAATATCTGCATCAAGTACCCATGTATAACCCTCTTGAATAAAACGATATATTTTTAGAGCAGCTTGAGGAGCGGATTTGTTTTTTCTATAGGCAAAAGATAAATTATCTGTTTTTCTAAAGTCTTTTTCAATTTCTTTATAAATTGCATCATACAATGCTTTTTGGACAACAATATCTCGAATAGCAGCAATTGATAGAATACGAGTCCCGCCGCTTGTTTTTTCAATTTCGACTTCCCGTAAAGGATAAAATTGATAAGTTCCTTTTTTAATACGATTTGAGATTATTTGACAACGAATATCTATTTCTTTATTAAAAGTTTCAAGAGAAATTCCGTCCGCTCCCATTGGAACTTTAATAATATCCTGATTAAAAAAATCTGTTTTATCTTTTTTGTACTTTTCAAATATCTCTTTTAGATTCTCTTTTGTGAAAAATTCAATAACATCTTTATCACAGAGCATTGTGGTTAATAAAAATATTTTAAATTTGAAGAATTTTTAGAGGGAGTAACCACAAAACTAATGCTTAACAACAGGGATAAATACACAGTAGCTTGTGGTGTGACAGATAACTTAAACTCCTCGATACTGTCTTTCTCTAGATCGTTTTGCCCTGTCAACTATAGAGAAAATAGTGAACTAATTTACTCAGCACGCATTTTAGCATGGTTGGAACCTATACCCACTTGGGATTATCTTTTTGAGATAATAAACAAAGTCAAAGCTTAGTTTTCGTTTCCTCCTACACTATATACCATTTCTTTCCCAATTTTTGGAATATTTATTGATTGTAAATGGTGATCGCAATTACTGTGAGTCGTAATCTAGGCGATCGTATCAACAATCTATCTTCTAAAGGCGATCGCAATTACTGTGAGTTTTGATTTCTATGCGATCGCTATTTGATTTCTTAGGAAATTGCGATATAAATGTTATGCTTGACGTAACACGTAAAATTTGCCTATGCCTCAAAAATATAAGGACAAACGCACAGCCAAATTTGCTGCTGGCGATCGTGTCAAAGAATTTCAGGCTTTTGAAAGACAAGCATACAAACGTCTAGAAATTCTAGAAGCTGCACCTAATAAAGAATCCTTAATGGCTTTGCCAAGCAACCGTTTTGAGGCATTAGGTGGAGATAGAAAAGGGCAGTACAGCATCCGCATAAATGACAAATGGCTTATTTGCTTTGAGTGGACAGAAATGGAAAATCATCCATTTAATATCGAAATTGTCGATTATCACTAAAGGAGAAAACAACTATGGCAAGACCCGCAATTCACGCTGGCGAGATCTTAGCTGATGAACTAGAAGAACTGGGAATTAGTGCATCAGAACTTGCGCGATCGCTCCATATTCCGACAAATCGGATTACGCAAATTCTCAAAGGGCAAAGAGGTATCACGGCTGATACCGCATTACGTCTAGGACGATGGTTTGGTACTGGTGCAGAACTATGGCTTAATTTGCAAAAAGCTTATGAGTTGCGCCTAGCGGAGGAGTTGGCGGGAGAAGAAATCCAAAAAACGATTCAACCTCGTTCATCAAACAATCAGCAGCTAGCTCAAGTTTAAATAGATAAATTTGGGGTATTGGGAATACGATCACTGTTTGATTTTTTTGAAGTGGCGATCGCTATTACTATGAGTCGTTATTTCTAGGCGATCGCTATGTTATTTCTTAAATGAGTTGATTGATTATGAGACAAAGCTTAATCCTTACCGATTTTTAGATCGGACTTTCTGATTTAGTATAATTTTTCGTATTAGATTGTAAATCAAAAAATTACTATGCAAATCCTGCCAGATTGCGCTCAAGTCTTCGCTGAATTAACTACAGAGGTTCAAGCTGCGATGCCGAGTCGCGTCAGTGAGATCCTGTATGAAGCGGGTTATTTAATGTTGCTGGCGGGTGAAGGACATTCTGCCTATCGTGCCTTTTCTCATCTCCTCAATGGTGAATTTGCGGTCAACAAATCCAATCGCACCTTATTCGCCTATCTTGAGGGTGTTTTCCCATCTCTATGCCATTATCTGAGAGTTCCCTATCCAAAAACTCCACAACAGGAAGAACTAAGTATTTCAAAGTTGGAAGCAATGATTGAAGAGAATGAACGAAGAAGCACAGCTATTTTGTTTATGGATCGCTTTCTGCCTCCACCCAGAGCTACTAGTTGGAGTGAGGAATATGTTTCAAGATTGATTAATGAAGAGCAGTCAGAATTATCTGAGTTAAGTTGTTTTTTGCAAGATGTCTATCGAGCTATCCAGTCTCATTTAAGAAGCTATCGAATTGATGAAGCGGCTAAATTGCTTAAGATTTATGAATTAGTGTCTCAAAAATCAGAATCATATAGAAGAGGTTGGATCTCTTCAGAAGTTTTGGTAATAGCTGTACTTACCTATCTGGAATTGGGCAGGGAAGAGGAAGCGAAGCAGCTTTTACTCAATTGGTGGGATCAAAGTAATCGCGATTCTTTTAATCTTAATCAATTTCTCTCCTTTACTGCCACCAGAAATCTGATTTTGTTAGGAATCTTTAGGGAAAAAGTAAATATTAGCCAAGAAGCGATCGCATTTTTCTTTGATGCTCTGACCCATCACTCACATACTCCACAACTCAAAATTCCTACGGTAAAAGATTGGGAAAAGTTTATGGAAAACTGGAACGCTAGAATTTTTGCCGAAGATTACCAAGAGTCATTTGAAGGGCAACGCGAATCGTGGGCAGAAAGATTCCCCATGGAAGTGGAACAAAAAAATTGTAGCCGCCCGCCAGCGACCGAGCAGGAAATTTTAGAACTGGAGAAAAGACTAGGTACAGCGCTTCCCCCTAGCTATCGAAACTTTCTTTTGTATAGTAACGGCTGGAATATTTTAAACGGTTCTTATTGTCATGGCGAGTTACTTAATACTTCACAGATAGCTTGGTTCAAAGAAAGAAATTTAGATTGGATTGAAGCTTGGCATCGAGGCGAAACCGAAGATGAGACTAGCGATGAAGAGTATTTTCAGTATGGCAAATATCAGGATTGTGTGGTAATGAGAACGGTATACTTGAGAACTGCTTTACAAATCAGTAGTGATGAAGATTGCGAAGGCGATATTTATCTACTAAATCCCAAGATTATTGATTCAAGAGGCGAATGGGAGGCTTGGGACTTTGGCAATAAGCATCCAGGAGCCTATCGCTACCAATCTTTTTGGGAAATGATGCAGGCTGTTTATGAAAGAAGTTTTAGTAAAGAATAAAAAAATTTTATTGTAATCTTGGTGATAAGAACTTTCGGCAACCCCAGACCATTGATTAAAACCCTTGGAATCTGATGTGCTAACTCTGCAACTTAAGATCCAGTCATAGCATCTGACCTGTTAAACAATTCACGCGATACAGGAATATTCCACCATTTAGAATTGGTGAAGTAGGCAACACCAACCGTTAATACCTGAGCAATCAAGCAAATGTTAAAGATGATGGAAGTTGTGTAAAAGCCAAGTTTCAACCAGTTTGCGGCAGCAATAGCGCGATCTGTTGCCGCAGTTGTAGTCATAGTTAGCCTGCTGATTTTGCGAGTTCTAAACTTGACAGTTCCTGCATAAAGAATAGTGCCTTGTTGACCAACTCAGACCCTGCTTTTTCGGGCGAACCAGTATCAAATGGCGGAGCGGGATTGTACTCTAGCAACAGTTGGATAATCTTGGCGATTTCCTCACCATAAAGGATGTTGGCGATCGTTAAGCCAAAATCGATCCCAGCTGTCACGCCTCCACCCGTGATGCGATTGCGATCAACCTCAACCCGCTTAGTGCTTACCTCAACGCCTAACTGGGCGAGTTGTTCTCGCAATGCCCAGTGAGTTGCAGCCCGATAGCCTTCGAGCAACCCTGCCTTTGCTAGAAGTATCGATCCGCCGCAGACAGAGGTGATAAATTTAGCGGTACTGCCTTGTGTTCGTAAAAAGCCCAGTATTTCTGGATCGTCTTCTACTGCCGCCATTCCCAGACCGCCACCGATACAAATAACATCTAAGCGCGGACAATTCCCAAAAGTAGTATCGGACAAAACCATCATCCCGTCATCGGTTTTGACTGGATCGAGTGTTTTCCAGAGCCGATGAATTTGGACATCAGGAAACCCGCTAAAAACCTGTTGTGGAGCGAGAATATCCAACGATGTCATGCCAGGATAAAATACCAAACCAATAATGTACTTTTGTGCGCCAGCCATGAATTTATCTCCTTTGAGTGATTACGCTTGAATCTCCTCCTATACTAGAAGCAGCAACTAATCTGGGATAGTCCTCGATCGAGTACTCTTTTCACCATCATGACCATTTCCTTGAAACTTCTATTTGAAGGAATTCATCAAGCAAAGGATGAAGACGGCTTGCGATCGCACCTTGCTCCGCAAATTGGGGAGTACTTTGCTGCTAAGCGCTCTGGGATATTTTTCTTCGACCAGCTTTTAGCCGATCCAAAGCTTCAAACCGTTCTAAACATTGTCCTATCTCTTGAACATAATCCTGTGGCGCGTTATATTGCGGAACGTCATACCCCTGTTCATGAAGGGTTGGTGACAATACCCAAGGCTTGGAAATTAATATGTCCGCGTCCAGATCACTGGCATGTGATGGCAGGACCGATTATTGATCGTGGTCAAGTAGTCGGCTCAGTGGGATGTACTCGTGAAAGATCAATGCCTGCCTTTGATACTCAAGATTTAGCTGGCATGAGTGCCATTTGTTTGCACTTATCTGCTTGGACTGCAAGTGTGCGAATCGCACGAAGCACAACCTTGCAACTTCAACCTCAATCGTTTAGCAGCAATCAATTAACACCGCGTGAGTTACAGATTGCCAACTTGGTAGCTTTAGGGCGAACCAATGCACAGATCGGCAATGAACTTTGGATTACCGAGAATTCTGTCAAGCAGGCTTTGAAGAGAATGTTCCGTAAGCTAAAGGTCTCATCGCGTGCGGAAATGGTTGCACAGATCTCTACCACGCAACTCTCTTTTTCAAGTAATCAGCCATCTTCATCTGGCTTGTTGTCAAACTCTCGCAAGTAACTTTTCGTTTCCGCTTTTACCGATCACCTAACTACATAACTAGGGATTAACGAAATTGTGGTTTGATTCCTTTATCAAAGGTAAATTACCGCAGATAGATAATTAAAGTGCGATCGCATCAACAATCTATCTTCTAAAGGCGATCGCTAGTACTCTCTATTTATTTGCTGATTTGAGTAATTATTCAGGTTTTAATTCTAAACCGCGATAGACTTGCTCGATGGGAAAGCTTAAGTTAATGCTTTTTAGTTCTACGTTGTCGCCTTCTTGGTAGTTAATGATTAGCCATTCGCCAGCGTCATTTTTATGGTATAAATCCATTTCAATGCTGGTGGAACTGACTAATAAGTAATCTTGTAAGTTTGGGTTTTTGCGATACAGTCTAAATTTGCCACTTCTGTCATAGGATTCGGTACTAGGGGAAAGAACCTCAACGATGAGGGATGGGTAGGTAATATATTGAGCTGTGGTTTTATCACGATCGTCACAAGTAACGCTGACATCGGGGTAGATGTAGTTATTTGTGCCAACAATATTAATTCTCAGGTCTGAGTTACCTGTTATGCAACTACTAGCGTCTAAGTGGGTATCCACCATAGTCGTAAATCGTATTGCGATGCGGCTATGATTAACGCTACCGCCGCTCATGGCGTAAACTTGACCGTTGATAAGTTCGTGTTTTTCTAGCTGCTTTTCTTCCCAAGCAAAGTATTCTTCTGGGGTTATTTGAGGAAAATTTTCTTTAATGGCAATCATTTTTTTGTAATGGATAATGGGTTTGATTTAATTAACTCTACAAGATTAGCGATCGCACCAGCAATCTATCTTCTAAAGGCGATCGCTATTACTGCGAGCCATGATTTCTAGGCGATCGCATTAACAATGTATCTCCTAAAGGATTTGCGGTATGGCGATCGCTGTTTGATTCTTGTAAAGTGGCGATCGTGTTAATCTATTAAGATATAACTTAAGGAATAAAGCTATGACTGCTGTAGTACAAGAGCTTCTAAACACCTTTGACAACCTAACGTACTCAGAAAGATTAGATTTATTGTCAGAAATTCTGAGGCGTACAGTTTATTTAGACTTTGAACCATTATCTGACGAAGAATTAACACTGAATGCTGAGGATATCTTCCTAACACTAGAGGAAGAAGAATTAGCTTATGAATAGCCCCTATCGTGGAGAAGTTTGGCTAGTCGATCTTGGCTATGTCGCCAAAGTCAGACCATGTTTAGTTGTTAGTATCCCAGCACTAGATAGGGATCGAGCATTAGTAACCCTAGTTCCACATACAACAAGTTTACGCGATTCCAGTGGAAGACTTAGGAGATGTCTTACTCGTATGGTTGGGATTTGAGTCCGAAGAAGATGAAGACTAACAATAGAAAACTTTGAGAAAGGCGATCGCTATTACTGCGAGTCGTGATTTCTTGGAGATCATTATTAATATGTAGAAGTGAATTATTGGCGGAAATCAGCCCATAATGTAGCAAAACGTTCAGATGTCCATCCAACTAGGTCTGACACCTGTCCATCTCCAATTTCTACAACTCGTTTACAACCATCTCTACGCTCCACCACATCTACTGAAAAGAACTTACTATTAATTCGTTTAGCACAATCCTCAACAATTTCTGGGATTTCCTCATTTTCTAATGGAGCAAATGGTTTACCATCCAATACGAAATAACGTCTCTCTGTATCAGGAATAAAGTTTTCAACCTTGCGAACACAAATACCTCCCTCAATACAACCTCTAAATTTTTTCATTTCCGCTACAACTGTTCTAATCGCAGAAGGTTCTTCAATAATTGAGCCAATTGATGTTTTAAGAGACTTAACGTAATCCTTGATAAAGAAACTGCTCCATCCTATCTTACTTAACTCATTCTCTAAATTATCATCAATGGAAAAGAAGTGCGTCTCTGGAGTTAAATCACGAATTAATGGATACCAATTAGGTAAGTAATGTGTCGCTAAATATTCATCACGAGAAATTAAAACTTCAGCACTAGAATTCACTACAACATTAACTAATAGCGAATAATCATCAGGAGTGAGCATCCAACCACGATAAATCAACTTTGAACCTGAATCTGGCTGGGGGAAAATCTTGGCAGAGCCTGAAGCCAAAGCTTCCAAAGAGATAACTGATGTCTCAAATCCTATGTCTCGAAAACAATCAACTTGCTCCGAATATGTTTCATCTACTTTCTTGGCATTGAAATAGTCACTAGGAAAAAGAAATCTCATAAGACCTCATCTATAATTATCCATCAAAATACTGTGCTTAAAATCCTACTCAAAGTCAAGTGCGATCGCCTCAATTATTTTTCTGCTGATGTTTTTACTGTAGGCGAACCTATCCAAAAGTCAGAATATTATCCTAAGGCAAGCAGAGATAAATACTCATCTTGGTAAAAAGAGGCGATCGCCTCAAAATCCCTTCTCAAAAGGCTTTCAACCTGTGAAGTCGAACAGTTGCCAAGCCGAATCCAAATAACCTTGGGTGGATTCCCAAATACTAAGCTGAGGTCGTGCATATCGGAGTCTTTCGAGACAATCATCAAATTATTAGACTTGGCATAATCCCAAACTATGGGATCTATAGTTGATTTCATGTCAACATCTCGAACATGTAGCGAGTTTGGGAAAAGGTCAGCCAAACGAAATGGTAACCTTGGAGATAGGTTCTCATCAAAAAGTAATTTCATGCGGATATTGGCACTGTCATAAACCGCCGCTCTCTGTCAGCAGCGTATGCAATACAGGCTTTAAAATCTTCTCGCGTGAGATCGGGGAAATCTTCGAGTATCTCTGCTTCCGTCATGTCAGAAGCTAGATACTCAAGCACCTCATAAACCGTAATCCGCAAGCCGCGCACACATGGTTTACCACTGCGTTTATTTGATTCAATCGTGATGTAATTTCGGTAGTTCATAATATTCTTAATTTTACATAAAAATACTGAGGTATTTGCATCTCACACAATACAAACTTCTAGACAAGCCCTAAAGATGATGCGACTAAATGTCCACAGGCAAAGCCTGAAAAGGCAACAGCATTTAAACCTTGTCCTGGAAAAGTACTATCACCAACACAATACAAATCAGGAATAGAAGTCCGATTAAAAGGCATTCCCAAAAGTCCTAAAGGCTTGCCTGTAGGAATTGGTCCATAGGTTCCATCAGCACGACCGAGGAAGCGACGATGGCTGCGGGGTGTGCCGACTTCTTGATAGTCGAGACAATCTTCTAGTTTCGGGAAAATTGCTAAGAGGCGATCGCATAATTTTCTCGCCGCCTCATTTTTCTTTGCTTCATATTCTGACGCAGATAAATCTTCCCATTCACTCATCCAGCTAGGCGTGAAGGTATGCACAATATGATAGCCTTCAGGCGCAAGGGAGCGATCGAGTAGCGTTGGAATCGAGACAAAAATTGTGCCTTGTTCTTTCTGCATATCCTGCCAATCTTCGAGCAAAATATGGTGACAGGCAGAATCATTGGGAATTGCGGTAGCCTCGACACCGAGATGTAAGCTCAGGAAACTAGGGGATTTTTGATAGCGCGATTGCCATCCCTTTTCGCCATTGGGTAAAGGCTCATCCTTGAGTAAGTTCCCAAAGGTATCCCAGCGAGTGGCATTGGAAACGACTTTTTTAGCATAGAGAACTTCCCCATTCGCCAGTTTGACCCCGATCGCACCTTTACCAGATTTGGCTTTGGGAATAATCTGGGTAACCCTTGCCCCATAACGGATTTCGCTACCCGCTTTTTCTAAACCTTCTGCTAACTTTTCGGCAATCTTCCCTACACCACCGACGGGATAGTTAATGCCACCATAATGGCGATCGCTAAAGACCATACCTGCATTAATTGCAGGAGTGCGATCGGCGGGAACCACTGACCAGCAGTAGCATTCCATATCGATGAATTGCAATAGTTCAGGATCGCGAATATATTTCTTGGCAATATCACCCGCATTTTGGGGCAGATAGGCAGCTAAACCTAGACATGCAAGGGGATTCTGGAAAAATACGCGCATCAAGTAGCGCCATTCTTCTAGAGAAAGCAACTCGATCGCATTTAAGCAATTAAAAATCTTCCAACATTCATCGTAGAACTTACGAATCCCCTCACGCTCATGGGGAAAGCGATCGCCTAATTCTTGTAAAAATTTCTCATAGTCGCGATGTACCTCAATTTCCAGATGATTCGGCAAATGGTAATGGATCTGCACAGGGTCGGGAATCGTCTCCATTTTCATATTCACCGCTGCCAACGCACGGGTGAGGAGATTAGTCGTACCGCGATCGCCAAAACCAAAAATCATCGACGCGCCCACATCAAAGCGATAGCCATTGCGCTCAAAATAGCCCCCACTGCCCCCCGCAATTAAATAGCGCTCAAGGACAATTACGCTTGCCCCCTTCGCCGCCAATTGCGTCGCGGTGACTAAACCGCCAATCCCTGAGCCAATTACAATTACATCCGCATCGAGTGTTAGCGCCATCACATTTCTTAATCAAAACCTATGTTCAACTATACAGCGCTTTGCACTGCCATAAAGCTTAGAGAGAATTTTGAAAGTGTGGTAATGACTTCTCTTCTTGCTATTTGTTGAAGGGTTACAGCAGAAATATCCCCATGACTACAAACAGAAAAATGCCACAAAGCGTCTAGCGGCGATCGCCAAATAGCATTTGATGTCATCCCTCAAGATCCCACTCGTAGCGAATATCGACAAGGTACAACCCTTGGCAATGAGTATAAACATTGGTTTAGAGCAAAGTTTTTTCAGCAGTACCGATTATTTTTTCGATATCACCAAGAAAGCAAAATCATTATCTTGGCTTGGGTAAATGATGATAGTTCTAAGCGAGCCTATGAAAGCAATACAGATGCCTATCTAGTCTTCAAGAAAATGATCGAAAGTGGTCATCCTCTCCCCTTTGTCTGCTAATCTGAGAAATGGTATCTAATATACAAAAATTGCATCATGGCCGACCGCCAAATCCTGCTTGACTTTGAAAAGCCCATCGTTGAACTAGAAAACCGTATCGCCCAAATCCGCGAGCTCGCGAATGAAAACGATGTCGATATGGTCGAGCAGATTAGCCTTTTAGAGCAACGTGCGGAGCTTTTGCGCCGTGAAATATTTTCAGGCTTAGGCGCAATGCAACGGATGCAGATCGCGAGGCATCCCCGTCGTCCTAGCACCCTTGACTACGTGCAAGCTATTACCGATGAGTGGATGGAGTTGCATGGTGATCGCCGAGGTAATGACGATCCCGCTTTAGTTGGTGGACTAGCCCGCATTAGCGATCGCCCAGTGGTAATTTTGGGGCATCAAAAGGGGCGCGATACCAAAGACAACATGACCCGCAATTTTGGGATGGCATCTCCTGGAGGTTACCGTAAGGCGGCGCGTCTGATGGATCATGCCCATCGGTTTAACTTGCCGATTATCACCCTGATCGATACTCCTGGAGCATATCCTGGAGTTTCGGCGGAGGAGCAGGGACAGGGTGAAGCGATCGCTGCAAATTTGCGCCAGATGTTTGGGCTAAGCGTGCCAATTATTTGCACGGTGATCGGTGAAGGCGGCTCGGGTGGAGCCTTGGGGATCGGCATTGGCGATCACATTATGATGTTTGAGAATTCCGTCTATACGGTTGCGACACCTGAGGCTTGTGCGGCGATCCTTTGGCGCGATTCGGCAAAGGCGGGTAAGGCAGCCGAAGCTTTAAAAATTACCGCCCCCGATCTGTTGCGCTTGGGGATCGTTGACTATGTGATTAGCGAACCCTTGGGTGGGGCGCATCGATCGCCTCTGAAGTCTGCGGAAAATCTGAAGGCGGCGCTGGTGGAAAATCTTGATCGCTTAAGTAAGTTGCCAGCCGAAGAGTTGCAAGAGCTACGCTATCAAAAATTCCGCAAGATGGGCGTATTTCTGGAATCGTAGTGGGTTCGTAAATTTAGTAGGTATATATAGGTTTAGCTTTCAATTCACAAAAGTGTTGTCACACTTTCGTGAATTGGTATTACTCTGAGGGATCTGTGTGTCATCAATATGTTTCAATCCCCAAACAGTGATTACCTTCAAAACGGAACGCAAGCTTTGTCCCTTCTCGGTGAGTTGATAGTTCATGCGACGGGAATGATTACTGTAGGGCTGCTTTTCTGCTAAACCTAATTCTTCAAGCAGCTTGAGGCGGTTTGCCAAGATATTAGTCGAGATTCCTTCAGGGGATTCTAAAAACTCTTCAAAACGTTGCTTACCAAAGAACATCATGTCTCGAATGACAAGTAATGTCCAGCGATCGCCAATCAGATCTAATGTGCAGGAGATAGGACAGGGTGAGCGTTTGGATTGAGTCATAGCAAGATATAGAGGCTTATCACTTGCATTTTACAACCTATCCTTGCTACAGTACATTGTAAATTGCAAGTTAAAAGCTAAGGATTGGGACTATATGATTAAACTTTACTACTCTCGTCCCTCCGCCTATGCCCGTCCCGTGTGGTTGACACTATTGGAAAAACAGCTTCCTTTTGAGCTGATTTCGGTTAATTTGGGTGGTGAACAGTTTGAGCCTGAGTTCTTATCCTTAAATCCTTTTAGTCATGTTCCAGTTTTGTTTGATGATGACTTTAGGGTGATTGAATCCTTGGCGATTTTAGATTACTTGGAAGCGAAATATCCTTCTCCATCCTTATTACCCACCGAAGCACAGGCTTTAGCAAGGGTTCGGATGGTGCAGATGGTTACGTTTACTGAGTTACTGCCTGCAATCTTCGGGTTACTTGTTGGTCAGGAAAACTCAAACCAAAAATCCCTAGAGTTTGAATATGCTCAGCTACGGGCAATTAACACCCTCAATTTCCTTGAGGGATTGTTAGGAAATTTATGCTACTTTGCTGGAGAACAACTGACAATGGCTGAAATTGTAGCTGGAACGCTTATTCACAGGATGCCCGACTTAGGAATTACTTTGACTAATTATCCAAACCTGAATGATTGGTCGGAGCGGTTATTGGCTCGACCTACTTGGCGAGAGATTGAATTGAGTCCAGAGGAATGGAGCAACTTCAAGCGTCGTATGCGAGTGATTCCTAAGATTTGGCAGCATCGTCGTCATCAACGCATCAATGCTCTATCACAACGATAACTTGTTGATTGGCATCTTGATTAACATCATTGTCTAGTTCCGAATCAGTTGTCGGCGATCGCCTAAAAATCAAAGACTCACAATAATAGCGATCGCCTTTAGTAGATAGATGACTGAGGCAATCGCCAGATCTCTTAAGGCTATACTGTGAGGCAGTATTTAGCCCGTAGTGCAATTTAATTTTTGCTTCCAAGCAAGAATTGATTGCGCTATACTTGCATATATGAAAATTTAAAGTCTTATGTCGCAATTAACTCCCGAACAAGAACAGCAAATCCCTAGTTATGCTAAAAAATGGCGTGATATTGCCTATTCTACTGAGCCAATTGATCGAGAAAAAGTTACAGAGATAATTAGTAGGGCATATTTCCTACTCGACAAAAAAGCACCTCCCATCATCTTTTGTGGTAGCCCCTTTGACTACCTTCAAAAAATCTCTGTCTTTGCCAATAATTCTCAGCCACTAGATTTTTCACGTATTGCAGATAGACTTAATCTACATTTTGGCAAAATATTTCAAGAGTTGGGAGATTTTCATAAACAGGCAACCGATCTTGCTAAAGAATCCTCCGAATTAAATCCAAAGATGCAAATGTCAGTCGATGAGGTCTTACAAGAAAGTTTTCCAGAAGTATTTAACCTTGATGAATTAGAATCGAATGTAGAACAGTGGCAAAAAGAAAGAAAAGAAGCCTCGCAACAGTTTCAACAAGAATTAAAGGAAAGTTTCCCAGAGTTTGAACTTCCTGAGGAATTTGGAGAGGGATTGAATACAGCATTAGATTATCATAATAAAGTTCAGAGTGAAATTCTTAGGCAGATAACCCATGAACAGAGAAGCTATATTTCAGAATTGCTTGGTAATAGAAGTACGTTCAAACCACGTATACTATACAATCTGATTGATAAGGCTATTCGACCCTATAGTGAAAATTTAGCTCCAAGATTAGTTTATAACGCTATCTCTAATATTTCTTGTGCAGATAATTATAACTGGTTTGATTTCAGCATCTCTGTTCTTGGTTGCGATTGCGATCTAGAATGGTGGCAATCTTCAGTAGATATCATGCAAAATTGTGGATATGTATATCCTTTTGAAAATATCTGTTACGTTTGCGATCGCCCTTCCAAAATCTTGTTTGATGAAAATGGACTCGCCCATGCGTTAGGGGAACCAGCAATTGAGTATCGTGATGGATTTAAAATCTTTGTCTGTCACGGAACTTTATTTACAGAGAAATATATTTCTGTCCCGATCTCCCAATGGCAGCCGCAGTGGTACATAGAGGAAAAAGAAAGCCGATTGAGAGAGGCTCTAATTGAAGTTTTACCTTCAGACCAGTTACAGGTTGAGTGGCTATTGGCAGAAGAGAATACAAATCTTAGGCAACTTTTGACAAATAAAATTGGACATGAAAGGATTTTAAACGATATAAAAATCAATGATGATTTAAATATTCTATCTCAATCACTGCAAGATAATTCTGCCTCAAGCTTTTGGGTAGCTTATGCCATATTAAAAAATCAGTTGGAGCCAAAAATTCAGAAGGTCATTGAAAAATGGAAGATATCTAGAGGAACTTTCAGAGAGCTTCTACAAATGCTTTTAATCGATTCTTTGGAGCGTATTCTAGCTTGGCAAAATCAAAATGTCCCTGATTATGAAGACGATTTTCAGCAGGGATTAACCTACGAAGAAATTGAGGAAAAGGTAAAAGATTTGCCATTCAAGTTGCCGCGAGAATTTTATCATCTTTATCAGTGGCGCAATGGTAGTTCTCGTGAATCAGGGATTTTTCTCTACCTATATCATTGCCCAATTGAACAAGCTCTAGAATATAACGAATATATTAATTATCCTGAATCAATTGGTATGAGAATAGAAGATAATTGCTCTCCCTATCTTTTCCCACTTTTTGACTTTGATGGTGAATACTTTGCTATTCAGGGAATTGCGAATGAGGTGGAGACATCTTTTGTTTGTCATATTGGAGCAGATGGAGGTGGAGAAAAACTTATTTTTAATAGCTTAACCACTATGATGATGGCGATCGCAGAAAGCTATGAATCTGGAGTTTATATTTATGAGCCAGAATATAACAGTGTGAGTTGGGAAGACATGGAAAAATCTGGACAAATTCGACTCAAATATAATATAGGAACAGCAAAAAGGATTTATGGGGAAGGGGGTTAAAAATATTGTTAATCATCTTCATTCACAAGTCAAAATTAACAAAATAGAAATAATCGTTAGAAGCGATCGCTTAAAAATTAGGCGTTGCATATATTCATAATGATCAGGGAAAAACAGGAAATGATTTTTGATTTTTACGCTTGAGGTAAAAAAGCAATAAACGAATCGAAATTTGCAACATTTCCATAGACTTTGAGTAGCATAAAGTCTTGCGATGTAATCTCGCCAAGTAATGTCTCAATCTGGTGTTCTCCCCTTCCACCCTAGTCATATAGGTCTTACTAACAATATGGTCTTCAGGATTAATAAACTTGGGGTAAACACAGTAGCCATCACTAACCCAGAAATAGCAAGCCCAACTTCTAATCATTGCCCACAAAACGGTAAAAGTCTCATTGCTCCTGTCTCCTATTGTCCAAGCTAAAATTCCTTCAGCAAAGTGATTCACAGCTGTCCATACCCAAACCTTGTTTTCTTTGCTACCCACAAAGGTCTGAAGTTCATCTAGTTCACCTACCTCTGGTACATCCTCAATTTCCTCTGTCTCAGGCAATTTTTCTCCTGATTCTCTCACCCAGTCGATTACCGTATTGTGACTAATTCCTGTACATCGCTCAATTGCTCTAAATCCCATGCCATTACAGTACATTCTTAAGCAAATTTGTCTGGCATCTTCAGAATATCCTCTTTCACTGTAGAATTCGACAAACTGACGATTGCACTGCTTACATCGATAGCATTGTTTGCCGTATCGATGTCCATTTTTTACTACTTTTTCTCCTTTACAATTTGGGCATTGCATTTTTTGTCATTGAACAACTCCAACTCTTATTTTCTAACATACTATTATTATTTATCATTATGAATATGTGCAACGCCAGTTTCAGTAACTACGCACCATGTTGTAATAAATTCTTCGTTCTCTAAGCTCTGAAATAATTTTGTTGCTGCTTGGTGAGAGGCATCTTTGCTGTTAGCAAGGGCAAGCCAGAAGCCTGTATCAACGATTACCATATTTTAGATCGAGTTCTTTGCTTAAGTAGGTTTTGTAATTTGTTGATAGGTCTGGTTCGGCTTCCATGCAACCGATAAAGTCCGACCAATTTTGGCTTTTATTTTTTACGGAGGTTGGTTGGTTCGTATGATAGCGATTTTTGAGAACGCTTACTAGATCGAAGATCACTTGTTGTGCTTCAGGTGGTAAAGTTGCAATTTCTTGCTGAATGGTGTTTAGGTTCATACATTTTAAAGACGGAAGATCGAAGAGGGGGAATTTAAAGACGGAAGGCGGAAGATCGAAGAATAATTTTTTTGCGATCGCGACAATTTTAGCATTTCTATATTTTTTTACTCCTCATCTTTTCTTTACCCTTCCCTCTTCAATCTTCAGTCTTCGATCTTACCCTTACGTTTCCTTCCCCTTGCGGGGTGTTAGGCGTGAAACCTCCGAACTGAAAGGCATTTTTTTCTGGGATGGAAAAGAGTTTCCGTCCCCTTGCGGGGTGTTAGGCGTGAAACTTTGTCAATTCTCGGCGTATTTGCTATCGTCTCTCCAGCCGTTTCCGTCCCCTTGCGGGGTGTTAGGCGTGAAACTTTGATTCTTAGTGGTTTGATTCTTGGGCTATTGTGGGTTTCCGTCCCCTTGCGGGGTGTTAGGCGTGAAACTTGACTCTTTGAGAGAATTTATGGTTTTGGACAGAGGTGGTAAGTTTCCTTCCCCTTGCGGGGTGTTAGGCGTGAAACGCAAGTGAATGTTTCTCTTATAAAGAAGCTATGGAGCTTTTTGGGTTTCCGTCCCCTTGCGGGGTGTTAGGCGTGAAACCTTGGCATCAAGTCAAGAGGGCAGATTTTGCAAGAAATCTTGGTTTCCGTCCCCTTGCGGGGTGTTAGGCGTGAAACTAATGCATTTGCAGATATGTTAGCGCAAGCTCAAGCTAAGTTTCCGTCCCCTTGCGGGGTGTTAGGCGTGAAACTTGTCTGGATGGAAGAACCGAGATGAACACCAAGCACTAATCGTGTTAGTTTCCGTCCCCTTGCGGGGTGTTAGGCGTGAAACCCCTTGAAGTAAGAAGAAAGTTTAGGCTAGTAGTCTTACAGAAAGTTTCCGTCCCCTTGCGGGGTGTTAGGCGTGAAACAAAGTTGAAACTGTTGAATCAATTGATATAACTGGTATTCCGTTTCCGTCCCCTTGCGGGGTGTTAGGCGTGAAACTCGCTAATCAAAGATGTAACTATGAGTCTTACCTCAAAAAAGGGTTTCCGTCCCCTTGCGGGGTGTTAGGCGTGAAACGCTTCAAGAAACAATCGCTGCTGCGGCTAAAACTGTGGCAGAAAGAGTTTCCGTCCCCTTGCGGGGTGTTAGGCGTGAAACCTCGTCAATCGGGAAAAGACCTTCTTGGTGTTTTCACGTTTCCGTCCCCTTGCGGGGTGTTAGGCGTGAAACGGCTGTGAAATTATTGATTTGGGCGGCTCCAAAATTCGTTTCCGTCCCCTTGCGGGGTGTTAGGCGTGAAACCCCTCACATTTTTGAGGCTTACACAGTAAAGCTTTTAATAGGGTCGATCTCCATAGGTCATTTACATAGTCAATAAGCTTGCTAAATTCGCAACAAGAAGACAAATATAAACGCCGAAACCCTTATGGAGAGCGCGACCTCCAGAGGTCAACGTAATAATGCGGTTTTCAAGGTACATGCCACCTATGGAGGTGACTGCAAAAACTATAACTGCCAAACCAAGTTTTTGTCTAGCTCGATAACATTAAATTATGTAAAAACTTAGCAACAGTCAAGCCACCATGCCTAAATAACCAGCCAACTGGATCTCACATTGCAGAAAAATGTAATTAACCACAGCAAACAACCGATCCAACTCAAAAATACTATAAGTTGCAGGATGATGCGTAAAATTTCGTCCCTCCAACTTACCAAACTCCCAAGTTATACCATTAGAAACAACCCCAAAAATAGTCACAGCAGACTCACCATGCAAACGATCAGCCGCCGCCATTTCCGCCAGACATTGCCCCCATCCCCAATCAAAATTATCCTGCTTCGCCTCCACAATCAACAAATAAGGCTGATCAAAAACCACCTTACCAAGCGGCGATCGCCTCGCCAAAATATACTCAGGAAAGCCAGACAAAGACTCATCACAAGTTAATAACTGATGACTCCACAACGTAAACTTACTACCATAGGACTTCCAAACCTCCTTCAGCAAAGGGTAAATCAAATTCTCGCAAATCGCAAACTCCGAATTATTCACCACACCCTCCCGCATTACATACTCCAGATCTTGCCGAAAGTAATCAGACACAGGAAACACTGACTCTAAAACAAAATTAGCTTCAGCATAAATTAGTTGTAATTCTTTAACCGTCTGTCCAATACTTTTGAAATTACTGAAAGCCATACAAATACCAAGAATTGGGTTACTGCTAGTTTAATCTAATAAAGACTTTTCAACATCAATCAGCGATCGCCCAATCCCCATCGCCATTTCTTGAATATTTGTAGCCAACATCCGTTTTTTATTCATTCCGCAATGAGCAAGATCGTTCCGCAAATTAGCCAACTCCTTCCACAAAGTTGCGATCGCCCTAGCATTAGGAAGATCTGCCAACTCATCAAAATAGCCATTTCCCTTTGATACAAATTCTCGTCCTTTCGGATGAAACTTATGCCTAAGCCGATGTAGCCATCACCTCAATCGGTCTCGTAATACTCAGCGCTAAAGAAATTGTTTCAATAGCACTAGCCGTATTTTCTAAAGACACACTCAAATCTGACCAATCAGGGCGATCGCGCAATTCTTCAATAGTCGGCATCTCATTCCTCAACAGATCCGCCAAAGCCTGTCCATTCCCCATCTCCGTAAACCTTGTGGTCGCAGTAATCCAATCAATCATCGAAATAAATTCCGACAAATCAATCACAGGCGCTATCTCATTCGCTTTCAGCTCGAACGCCCCATAGTAAATGGACTTAATCGATACATTCTTCGCCGCCTTGAAATAAGCCGCAAATAAAAACACCAGAAAAGGGAGCGATCTCAATCCATGAGTAATGTCAAAAATAACACTTTCCCCTTCAGGAATCTCCGCTGCAATAATCTCAAAAGTTTGCCACATCTCCCCCGTATCAATTCCCGTAGGAATATCTAGAGCCTGAATCCTTGGATCGCTGTGGAATTTTACTAATTTTGACCATGTGTTTAGTTTTGCCTTTTCCGTCACACAAACAATCATGCGATCGAATTCACAAAACTGCGCAAGTGCCTCGGCAAATACACCGCCCGTATAGAATTGAGTGCGATCGCCAAAACTATATTTTGTTTCTAATAAACCGCGATCGCCCAAAAAAGTAACAATAGTCGTCATGAATTAGCCACTCCCTAATTTGATTACCTCACTGGCGGTAAAGCATAACCGATTTGACGCAGAGCTTTGCGAAATTTCCCTTCATGAATAGCTAAAACCACCAAAGCACGACTACCCACTAGCTGACAGTACTTCTTGGTAAGCGGATCGTTAGAAATCAACGCAGCTAAATGAGAACTAGCGCATTCAATTAACTTCGCTTCTCCTAAATCCCTCAAACTACTCGCTTTTTCTGAAGCTATATTCAGAAACTCCTGCACAGATTCAGGTAAAGGTTCACTACTATTCCGCTCCAGAACTTGCTTTAGCTCAGCAACCTGATGTCCATCCTCGATCGCTGTTAAAAGTCTATCTGAATCTAAGCGCCAGCTTGTATCAGTAATCCTTTGAGCATAAAGATCGAGAACTAAAACATCAGCTATACTCAAATCCCCTTCTGAAGCCACAATTTCTAGATTCGGCAATATCTGCAAAGTCTGGCTATTTGCGATCGCTGTGGGTTGATATTTTTCAGTCAAGCCCAAACAGTAAGCCCCCAAAGCGTTTAAGCGAAAATAAATCAAGCCATCATAACGACTGAGAAAATTGAGATCGTCAGTCCCCCAGAGATCGCCAAAATCACGCCAATTCACCCCAGGATCAACATAGCTAACATCAATCAAACCAAGGGTCGCAGCATATTCAAACAAGAGACAGCGCATATATCGCTCTTGCAGAATATGCCAATCATGGCTACCGTCGTATCCTAAATTCCCATATCCAAATTCACAGATATAGAGATTGTAAGGATCGCGGGTGACTTCAAACAACTGTCCAGTAGCTACCATGTATTTGCTAAAAGCGCTGAACTGTATCCATTTACCTATGGGACATTCATTCAAAGCATTAGCAATCACTTCGCGCCGCCCTGCTAATGCCGTCATTCCCCTTGCGCCCTTGCCAGTTTGCCCCTTGATCTCATCAATGCGCCGAAATTCATCAAAGGTTGTATTTTTTAACCAGCGCTTCCATAATGTTTGTAAAGTTTTCGCTGGTGGGTCTTGCAGAGCCTTTAGTCCAGCTTTAGTCAGAACCAGCTTTTTACCAACAAGTTCTGCCATATTACCCACCTGCAACAGGGCTGTCCATGCAAAGGCTTTGATACCGCCAATATCATCTTCAGGTGATGTGTAGGTGTACTGTGCTTCTGCTTTGCGTTGTTGATCATCATAAAAATCACCACCCAATAAAATTGTCGCGATCGCTTTCACCGTCGCGCCACTGGGTAAAGATGTTTTATCACTAACACCCACTTTGCCCGATTGAATCAAGCGCAAAACTGACAGCAAATCTTTTTGAGCTACCTGCTCCATTTCACATACTGTCAAAGGCACTTCATATTCTTGGGCATTCCAATACTTTTGTTGACGCACCAGAAATGTGTCAGGAATGGTATCCCTAACTTCGGTTAAACGGGTTGCTTTAGGTTTGGGGACAAAGGCTTTTAGGTTTTGCTTGAGATCCGATGGCATCAAGCCTTGATAGAAAAATAAGCTCAATAGCGATGGCTGATATGCATAACTATAGCGATCGCCTTTACCAAAATTGGGATTCTGCCCATATTTAGCTACAAATGCGTCTGCACGGTAATCATTTCCCGATGAATGGACAACTTCAGCAACTGCGGCTTTCTGCAATTCGTCTAGCTGCCGCCAAATTTTCTGGAGCTTTACTCCCTCAAGTTGCGACAAAATTGCAGCTACAAGCTCAGCTTTGCGAGTCAATTTGTGATTTGCAGACAACAGCGCACAAAACTTTTTTAAATTGTCAACGGTTTGCGTTTCAAGCGCTTGTTGAATCGTGGCAATAATATCTACGAATTGTTTCCGTGGCATGGCGCAATCTGGCTACAGCAATAAGCATCAATTGTATAATCATCGCCATCAATTAGACCATCTGATTTATCTTGGTTCTTTTTGTAACACTTTGCACTGCAAGATAGAATTACCTTCACTCCTCATCCAAAAACTCACGCATCATTTGATTAACCAACATCGGTTGTTCCTGCTGCACCCAATGGCTGCAATTAGGAATATAGCGAATCCGCAAATCCTGCACATACTCCTCCGTACCATAGGTTAATTCCTTACCTAAATATCGATCCTCCTCGCCCCAAATCATCAGGGTCGGGATTTTGAGAATACCCCATACTTTCTTTTGGGATAAATAGGTAGGTAGATTGCGATAGTAATTAATCGTGCCCGTCAAAGCACCCCGCTTAGCAAAAGCATTTTTATACTGCTCAATATCCTCATCCGTAAAAGCACTCCGATCGATCGCCATTCCTCGAAAAGCCTCCTCAATCAGCCGATAGTCATCTAACTGAATCAAGAACTCAGGCAACAATGGAATCTGAAAGAATGCAATATACCAACTTTTGAGCATCTGTTGCGGAGTCTTGAGCCCTGCCGCAAACTTAGCAGGATGCGGCAAATTCATTACGATCAAACGACTTACTAATTCAGGATAGGCATAGGCAAATGACCATGCGATCGCCCCTCCCCAATCATGACCAACCAGAATACAACTCTCATAGCCCAAACCTGATATCACTCCTCTAATATCTTCCACAAACTCTGACATCACATAAGCAGATTGGGCTTGAGGCTTATCACTATCGTTATAACCGCGCAGATCGACAGCAACGACTTTATAGTCTTTTGCAAATTCAGGGATTTGATGCCGCCACGAGTACCAAAATTCTGGAAATCCATGCAGCATCAACATCAGCGCACCTTTACCCTCGGCAACGTAGTGCAATTTTATGCCATTCGTATCAATTCTATCGTGATGCCAAAGCTCTGCGGTCATAATATTTTGAGTGTAACAATTAGTGCAAGTTGTCTCTAGAAAAAAGTTAGAAGTATCAATTGCATTACCTATCCCCGAATGACAATAATCTCTCGACCAGCAGGACTAATCACATTCTCCGTAGTCGTCCGATCGCTTAGCGGCGGCAAACCCTTACGGCGATCGAAAATCACTAACCATCCTGTATCCAAGCTCAATCCTGATAAATATTTATCCAACTGCTTTAGTCCTTCCTTGATTGGATCTGGCTTCTTGTCTCGCCATACCTTCAACTCCATTCCCAAAATCACTGTGCCATAGCGCAAACAAATATCCATTCTCCCCGAACCGATCGCATATTCTCTTTCCAGCGTCCCAGCACCATTCACAACTCGGTGTAGAAATGCCATCATCACCAGATGCGGCGCAATCTCTGGATAATTAGCACTCTTAAATAATGGTTCACCATGTTGTCGCCAGAAAACTAGAAAAGCATTAAGTAGCACTTCAGCATTAAGGCTTCCATCAACATTCAGCCAGCTAGGTTGAATCATCGGCAGACTATCCTGCACTCCTTGAGATAAAACTCTGGGAATCACTTCTTGATAAATCGGATTAGCAATCTTCAAACCACCTTCCTGACTCCTCACCACTAAACCTAAATCCAACAAATAACGCCGATCATCATCGGTTGTATCTCCTAACTCTAATCCAGATAAAATGGGTTGAATTATGGCTCTTACCCGATCTTCCCGTAATCTTTCGGCAAGACTATCCAGATGCGTATCCTGTCTCTTAATCAGTATTTCCTTAGCTTGATTCACCAAGTCAGGAGTAATCGGAGTTGCAGGATCTTTCGTAATATATTCAACTATTTCTTTAGCGATCGCATTGACCAACCAAGGCTGACCCTGAGTCAAATGAAAAGCCAAATCAACTGCTTCAGGTGTAAATACTTGCCCCGTCGCATCTGTATGCTGCTGGTAGAGCTTTCTCACATCCTCAAGGGTAAAGTTACTCAAGGTAAAAGAACGTACTTTGATATTAAAAGGGCTGGAAGTATTCAGGCGATCGCTTCCACCAGAGGCATATTTATAATCCCGCACATCTCTCATCCCCACCAACGCAACTGACTGCGGAAATCCTTGGGGACGATTTGGAAAACCAGATCGGATTTGTCTTAAAACAGAAATTAGTGTTTCATTACTTAAGGCATCAATTTCATCCAAAAAGACAACTAATGGACGGGATGATTGTTCAGCCCAGTTGCTCAAGTTTGTCCCAATCCGCGCTCCCGCTTCAGCATCTAACCACTCTTTAGGTTGCAGATCTTTTGGCAAACGAAACCGTATCGATTGCTTCCACTCCCCTAAAATAGCTAGTTCGGCTGCTCCTAAATCATCAGAGAACGCCGCCCCCACCTCCAAAGACAACATCACCGCCGTATATTGACCGCTAGTCGTTAGCTCTTGGGCAAGTGTCAGCATTGCTGTAGTTTTACCCACTTGCCTTGGTGCATGAATGACAAAATAGTTTTCCTGAGCAATTAGCTGTTTGATTTCAGGTAAACGCTCTGTAGCTGACAACATGTAGTGAATGTCAGGCTTACAAGGACCAGCAGTATTAAACCATTTGGGCATGACGACAACTAAACTAACGGGCAGATACCCCTTCAATATATAACAACGCGCCAAGCAAAATCCTGAAACCTTGAATTTACGTTGGCAGTAATGAGTATTTATACTTATTCATATAAATTTAATGGCAAATAAGTGGCAATTATTTGCTCTAAGATAAATTTATGACAAGTTAGGCTCTTGTGTTAGCTTTTCTAATATCGTTTACCAAGTTTTACTAATGAGTGGCAATCTTACTGAGACTTATAAGCAAGGGATGCAGGCTTACGATCATTGTCATCCACAATCTGTGCGATCGCTTTGGGATGCGTTTCGTTCGGAATTGAGCGAGTTTCGCGCAAAGCCTTCGCAAGAGGAGGCTTGGGATGTTTTACATTCTTTTGGACACTTAACTTGGAAGTTAAGGGGTATTCCTCTGTTTTGGTTGGCTAAACCAACGGTAAAGAAACATGGTCGCGACTGGCTTTAGCATTGCCAATGAGTTTGCTGTAGGTAGCAGTGATGCTGCTGCTCAAGCTAGTGCTGCCAAGATTGTCTACAATCAAGGAACTGGCTCTCTTTTCTACAATCAAAATGGAGCTAGTGCTGGTTTTGGATCTGGCGCACAGTTTGCGACTCTGACTAGCAATCCATTGCTAGCTGCTTCAGATTTCATGATTCAATCTTGATGAATATGGCTATAGCCAATTAAGTCAGAACATAAACCCCAAAAGAGAGTTGTGGCGCTTTGCGCTGCAATTCTCTTTTGGGGTTTTAGCGATCGCTTTCTGCAATATCGGAGATCGCTTGAACTTTGCAGAATGCGATCGCGATTAGGTAATAGTACTGACACGATCTTCTTTCAGCTATTTCAAACCTTATGATGGCTTATTGTTTATCGCATTACAGATCGCTAATCGCGGTGATTTGCGTAAATGGTGGCGGTAATGCTGCGTCCCTACGGTAATTTTTCCTTTTTCCTTGAAAACTGCATATGCTCGGTGGGTTGATATGTATGTAAGATCGTAAGCACGCAGATCGGAAATATGGCTATGAATCTAGATTCTCGCAAAGGTGGTGTTAAGGCCTCGAGGTTTTATGCGTTGGTGTTTGTGGCTTTGATTGGGGGTTTGGGTGTGGTGTCACCGCCTGATTTGGTTTTGATGGTGGCTCATGCGCAAACCACTATAGACCGCGAAGCAGAAGCAGATCGAATGAACGAACAAGGAATTCAGCAATATCAAATCAGCCAGTTTGAAGCAGCGCTTCAATCATGGCAGCAAGCATTAACCATCTATCGAGAAATCAAAGATCGACAAGGTGAGGGACACTCCTTGGGAAATATTGGAGTTGCTCACTTTTCTCTTGGTAAATACGACAAGGCGATAGAGTTTCAGTTGCAAAGATTGGCGATCACCAGAGAAATCAAAGATCGACTGGATGAGGGGAAAGCTCTTGGCAATCTGGGAAATGCATATTCTGCTCTCGGTAAATATGATAAGGCTATCGAGTTTCATTTACAAAACTTATCGATCTCAAGAGAAATAAAAGATAGATTGGCGGAAGGAACAGCGCTCGGCAATCTGGGAAACGCTTACTATTTCCTCGGCAAATATGACAAAGCGATCGAGTTCCAGTCGCAAAGCCTAGTGATCGCACGAGAAATCAAAGACCGTCTCAGTGAGGGACAGTCTCTCGGCAATCTAGGGATTTCTTACTCTGCTCTCAGTAAATATGACAAGGCTATCGAGTTTCAGTTGCAAAGATTGGCAATTTCAAGAGAAATCAAAGATCGACAGGGTGAGGGACAGTCACTTGTAAATTTGGGGGGTGATTACTACGCTCTCAGCAAATATGACAAGGCTATTGAGGCTCATTTGCAAGCATTATATATATTAAGAGAAATCAAAGATCTTAATGGAGAAGGGAGTGTACTTGGAAATCTGGGACTGACCTACTCTGCTCTTGGTAAATATGACAAAGCGATCGAGTTCTATCTGCAAAGCTTAGCGATTGCGCGGGAAATCAAAGACCGTCTCGGTGAGGGACAGGCACTTGGAAATCTTGCACTGACTTACTATGCTCTTAGCAAATATGACAAAGCGATCGAGTTTCATTTGCAATCATTAGCTATATTAAGAGAAATCAAAGATCGTGCTGGGGAAGGAAATGTACTTGGAAATCTTGCACTGACTTACCAAGTTCTCGGAAAATATGAAAAGGTAATTGAGTTCAGTCTACAGTACTCAGCGATTGCAAGGGAAATCAAGGATCGACGGGGTGAGGGACAGGCACTCGGAAATCTGGGAAGTGCCTACTTTTCTCTAGGTAAATATGAAAAGGCATTAGAATTCTATTCGCAAAAATTAGCAATCGCAAGGGAAATTAAGGATCGACGGGGTGAGGGAGATGCGCTCAGAAAGCTAGGGTTTAATTACTCTGCTCTCGGCAAATACGATAGAGCAATCGACTCTTATTCTCAAAGCTTGGCGATCACAAGAGAAATTAAAGACCGTGCTGAAGAAGGGAGAGTGTTGGGAACTTTGGGATTTGCTTACTATACTCTCGGCAGCTATGATAAGGCAATTGAGTTTCAGTTACAAAAATTGGAAATCGCAAAGGAAATTGCCGATCAACTAAGTGAGGGACAAGCAATAGGAGATTTAGGAGTTGTTTACTCTGCTCTCGGCAAGTATGACAAAGCAATTAAGTTTCATTTACAAAGCTTAGCGATCAAAAGGGAAATTAAAAACCGTGCTGGAGAAGGAGATTCACTTAATGACTTAGGAGTTGCTTTTGAGATTCTCAAACAGCCTGAACTATCCATACTCTTCTACAAACAAGCCGTTAATGCCATTGAAACTATCCGCCAAGACATCAAAAAACTCGACAAAGACCTCCAAAAATCTTATTTAGACACAGTTGAAAGTTCCTATCGCCGCCTTGCGGATCTCCTCCTCAAACAAGGAAGAATCATGGAAGCATTGCAAGTCCTTGACCTGCTCAAAGTCCAAGAACTGCAAGACTTCTTCAAAGATGTCAAAGGCAACGAAAAAACTGCCCAAGGTATTGAACTGCTCAACGAAGAAAAAGAATTTTGGCAGAGCTTTAACAAACAGAACATTGACCTGACCACAGCCAACACCCCGCAAATCTTGCAACAACTCCGTCAAACCGCCCCAGCCCAAAACATCCAACTCGCCGCCTACAAAGATCTGCAAATCAGACTCCAAAAACTAGGCTCCAACTCCGCACTACTCTATCCCCTCATTCTCGAAGACCGTCTCGAACTAGTTCTCTTTGTCCCCAACGCCCCACCGATCAGCCGCACCGTCAAAGTCAAACAAACAGAACTAATCAAAGTCGCCGAACAATTTCGCGAAGACATCCAAAAGCCAAACTCCTTAGCAGTCCTAGACCCAGCCAATAAACTCTATAACTGGATGATCGAACCGATCGCTAATGACCTCAAACAAGCCAACATCCAAACGATCATCTATGCCCCTGACGGCGTAATGCGTCATGTTCCCCTTGCCGCCCTCTACGATGGCAAACAATGGCTGGTAGAAAAATATCGCATCAACTACATCACTGCCCTCAGCCTCACCAACATTGACCCACAAATCCAACAAGCCCCGCGCATCCTCGCAGGAGCCTTCACCGATCGCAGTGGCACTGTGAAAATTGGCGATAACAATATTTCCTTTAGTTCCCTACCCGCCGCCCTGCCCGAAGTCGAGAATCTGGTTGCTAACTTTCCTAATACCACCAAACTAATTGACAAAGACTTCAATCGAAAGGCGATCGCATCTGACAATCTCAACCAATACAACATCATCCACTTTGCCACCCATGCCCACCTCGTCGCAGGTTCGCCAGAAGATTCATTTGTATTGCTGAATAACAATGAATATGTGACCCTGAGACAGGTTAAGGATTGGAAATTACCCAACGTCGGATTAGCGATGTTTAGTGCCTGTCAGACTGCTCTGGGCGGCAAATTAAGTAGCGGCATTGAGATCATCGGCTTTGGCTATCAGTTACAACAGGCGCAAGCGAGGGCTTCAATTGCTACCCTATGGGAAATCAGCGATGGTGGTACACAAGCTTTGATGGGCAAGTTTTATGAAAGGATGAAACTCACCAGTTCCTCGTCGGAGGCGCTACAGCAAGCTCAGATTGACCTGATCCGTAGTAATGGCAAAAGTACTGACGAAAAACGCGCTGGTGTGCGAATCACTTGGCAAGGTATTAGCCCAGAGGTCGAAAGCCAACTCAATCATCCCTATTACTGGGCTCCTTTTATCCTGATTGGGAATGGATTTTAGTTTTGGGTGCAGCATTACCGTTTGATGATTGACGTGATATGCGTAAATGGTGGCGGTAATGCTACGCCCCTAAGGGATTTTTTATGTGTCTAAATGAATGTTTACAAAAATCGGGGGGATGGAGGCACAAGAAAATTTAGTGATATATTAACTGTGCTGATCATAGGGTTTGAGAGGCGGATCGCGCCAGAAAGCGCCAAAATTCGCCCACTTTTTCCTTTTGCCTTTCTACTTTTTCCTTGTCAGTTTATGGAGTCAGGTATGCAAGCTCGCAAGAAATCATCGAAACTCGCTCACTTTTTACTTTTGCCTTTTTCTCTTTGCCTTGTTGGTGGGGTGGTGCAGGTGGTGGTAAGTGAGGTGGTACTGGCGCAAACGACGCAAGACCGCAAAGCAGAGGCAGATCGGCTAATAAAGCAAGGTGTACAGCTATACCAAACTAGTCTCTATCAAGAATCTATTAAAGCGTTTGAATCGGCGCTAGGAATCTATCGCGATGTCAAAGATCTTAAAGGTGAAGCAACTTCACTTCTTGGGTTAGGTTCAGTAAACAGAAGTCTTGGACAGTACCAGAAAGCAATTGATTTCTATCAGCGCTCCTTAGCAATCTTTAAACAAATCGGCGATCGCAATGGTGAAGCAAAGTCATTCAATAATCTGGGTTATACATACGGCAAAATCGGACAGTACCAGCAAGCAATTGATTTCTACCAGAAATCCTTAGCAATCTATAAGAAAACTGGTGATCGCGAGGGTGAGGCATCATCACTTAATAATCTTGGTAGTACATACGAAAGTCTTGAACAATACCAGAAAGCGACTGATTTCTATCATCAGTCTTTAGCAATTCTCAAGCAAATCGGCGATCGCGATAGTGAAGCAGTGGCTCTAAATAATCTGGGTGGTGCGTATGAAAGACTTGGACAGTATCAGAAAGCACTTGATTTTTATAAGCAAGCCTTAGCAATTAATAAGCAAGTCGGCAATCGCAATGGTGAAGCTACATCTCTTGGTAATCTGGGTCTTGCATACTACAGCCTCGGACAATATCAGAAGACAATTGATTTCTATCAGCAATCCTTAGCGATCAAAAAACAAAGCGGAGATCGGAATGGTGAAGCAACTTCACTTCTTGGTTTAGGTGTTGCATACAGCAGCCTCGGACAGTATCAGAAAGCAATTGATCTCTATCAGCAGTCCTTAGTGATCAAAAAACAAAGCGGAGATCGAAATGGTGAAGCTGCATCACTCAATAATCTGGGGCTTGCATATTACAAACTCGGACAATATCAGAAGACAATTGATTTTCTTCAGCAATCCCTAGAGATCCTCAAGCAAATTAGTGGTCGCAATGATGTAGCCGTATTACTCAATAATCTGGGTCTTGCATACAAAAATCTCGGACAGTACCAGAAAGCAATTGATTTCTATCAGCAATCTTTAGCAATCACAAAGCCAATTGGAGATCGCGATAGTGAAGCAGTGGCTCTAAATAATCTGGGTGGTGCGTATGAAAGACTTGGACAGTACCAGAAAGCAATTGATTTCTATCAGCAATCTTTAACAATCACAAAGCAAATCGGCAATCGCTTTGGAGAAGCAACGTCTCTAAATAATCTGGGTGGTGCATCTAATGAACTTAAGCAACCCGAACTCGCAATCCTCTTTTACAAGCAATCCGTCAACGTTCAAGAGGCGATCCGCAAAGACCTCCAAAAACTTGATAAAGACCTCCAACAGTCCTACTTAGCCACAGTCGAAAAATCCTATCGCAATCTCGCCAATCTCCTCCTCCAACAAAATCGCATTATCGAAGCCCTCCAAGTCCTCGACCTTCTCAAAGTCCAAGAACTCGAAGACTACCTCAAAAACATCAAAGGCAGCGACAGATCCGCACAGGGGGTCAGGCTATTATCACCAGAACTAGCTCTTAGCGATAAGCTATTAGCAATTAGCTTTGACAATAGCAAAGACATCAACAATCAACTTGCCAATCAGATCCAACAACTTCCCAAATCTGAAATCAACAAAGTTCCCGACTATCTTAACCAAATCTCACAGGGAACCGTATTACTCTATCCATTTATTTTAGGCGATCGCCTAGAAATCATCCTCTTTGCCCCCAACAACCTCCCCATCCGCCGCACTGTCAAAATCTCCAAAGACCAACTCCAAGAATTAGTCACAGACTTTAGATCGGGACTGCAAAATAATGGCTACACAGATGTCAAAATACCCGCCGCCAAACTCTACGATCTGCTGATAAAACCCATCGAAGCCGATCTGATTCAATTCAAAGCCGACACCATCCTTTACGCACCCGATGGACAACTACGCTATGTTCCCCTCGCAGCCCTCTATGACGGCAAACAATGGCTCATCGAGAAATATCGCATTAGCAACCTCATCGCCTATACCCTCACCGACTTCACCGCTAACCCCAAAACCCAACCCAGCATCCTCGCAGGAGCCTATGGCAACGGCAATTACAAAACTGGAGAAACAGCATTACCGCCCTTACCAGCTACCATCAAAGAAGTACAAGCGATCTCCAACTCATTCACCAACTCAGTTACCTTTATCGAAGATAAATTTAGTCGTCAAGCGATCGAATCTCAACTCAAAAACTATAATATTCTGCACCTTGCCACCCATGCCGAATTTAACACAGGTGTACCAGACAACTCCTTTATCATCTTCGGCAATGGCGACAAAATCCGACTCAACGAAATTACCGATTGGCAAATCCCCAATATCAATTTGATTATCTTGAGCGCCTGTCAGACAGGACTCGGCAAACTCGGTGAAGGGGTGGAAATCTTAGGCTTTGGCTATCAAGTCCAAAAAGCAGGAGCCAAAAACGCGATCGCATCTCTTTGGAAAGTTGATGATTCTGGCACGCAAGCCCTAATGGAAGCCTTTTATGGCGAACTACAAAAAGGCGATGTCTCGATTGTCGAAGCATTACGCAGAGCACAGATAGCGATGATTAATAGCGATAAGAAAGGAACAGGTAGCGATCGCGCTGGAATTAGAATCGTGGGAACAGTGCCAAGTTCCTCGACATTATCTCATCCCTACTATTGGTCAGCATTTTTTGCGATCGGTAATGGGTTATGAGCAAAATTTACTGACAACTTACATAAAACTGCATATGCTCAAAGACGCGATAGGTATGTATAGGCAAGACTAAAATAAAAAAGCAGACAGGACATACCTTCATGAGCTACTACGCCCTTTACGAACAATTACAAGAACTCCAACAAACCTTACCCCCGATCGCAGATATCATTCATCGCCTTGATCCAGAAACTAGACAACACAGTGAACGCCTCGCGATCGCCGCTCAACAATTTGGCGAATACCTCGCACTCCCTCAACGAGATCGCCAACTACTTGTATGGGGCGCATATCTCCATGACATCGGCAAGAGTGCCATTCCTTTGGAGATTCTCCTTAAACCTGCGAAATTGACCGTCTCTGAACATCAAGTCATCAAAGAACATACAGAGATCGGTGAAAGCCTCTGTCCATTGCCAGACTCAATGCGTGAAGTTGCCCAGATCATCCGACATCACCATGAGCTATGGAATGGCTGTGGCTACCCCGATCGTTTAATTGGTGAAGAGATTCCTTATTTAGCGAGGATCGTGCAGATTCTTGATGTCTATGACGCGCTGACCCATAAACGTTGCTACAAACGCGCCTACTCATCAATGGAAGCGATCGGGATTTTACTGATCGAAACCACCAAAGGCTACTATCAGCCAGAATTGATCGCCGAGTTTATGACCTTTAAGGAAATAGAAGATCATTTCGGCGATCGCTCAAGTATTGTAGAGTCGATGATGCATACAAATATGAGCAATAGAGCCATGTATGACATGGAATATACTCTCAATATATCTGAAGAGATCATGGCACAAAGCTTACAAAATTGGCAGCAGCCTTTTCTTTGCCAAAGTGATGCAATTAGCATAGGTTGAACAAATGGCAATCCTTTGGCGGTATTGGCAACTAGTGCGCTTAGACAGTAGCGGCAACACTCGGACTGATGTGATCTCTAGGGCAAAAAATTATTTTGAACAAAGATATCCCTTAGTTGAAGAGAACGACATAGACGATCTAGACGATCACGCGATCGCAAAGGCTCTATGGCAAGTCATGGCTCAAGAAATCAATGCTTTTCTCTGCTTGCGTTGCTATATTTCCCATCAGATTTTGCAAGTTTGCATTCAACTAAATAGCCAATTTGGCAATCATTACGGATTCAGTCTTGAGGAGATTTTGCCCTATGTCCTTGATGATGATGGCAAGTCTGACCACAGAGCCTATCAACCATTGAGCTATCAGATTTTACAAAAATTTGACCCAGAGCGCAGCAACCTATCCACTTGGACGACAAGGCTAGTTAAACAACATCGCGAACTAAATGCTTTTTTGCTAGAGCATGGCGTTTACCTCCTCAGTGATTGGGCGATTCTCAATGACACTAACCCCAAAAAACTGCAACGAGTTCTCTCTGACTTTCATCAATTGACAAAGGCAGAAATTGCATCCGCGATCGCTCTTCTAGAGAGTTACCATGCCATCTACCGCCAAGAGCGTTTACGCCAACGTCAACAAGGTCAAGCCTTAGGGCAATGTCCACCACCCACCACGGCTCAACTACAGCAAATCGCCCAACTTCTGAAAACAGCGATCGCCCCTGATGCAATTCTCAAGCGTCTCCAAGCCCTTGCCCAGCTTCTACGCCAACATCGCCTCCATGTGCGCGGAAATCTGCCTACTACTTCTATTGATGCTCCTAGCACTAAACCTGTGATCGAAGCGATGGCGATCGCCGATGATGATCAGGAAGTAGAAGGACAGACGAAGTTCTTACAAAACTATCGCCAGCTAATGCTAATCTCCCTCGATGACGCTTTTGAAAAGGCGATCGCTGTCCGTCTGCAAGGCAAAAGTACAAAAGCGCAACAGAAAGCCAAAATCTTTGCGATCGCGTTGCAGCTATTCCATTGTCAGGGGATGACGATGGGTGAGATTGCGGCTCAGGTGGGGTTAAAGGCTCAGTTTGAAGTGACCCGCTTACTCAAACTCAAGGAATTTCGTGCTGATGTCCGCCATTATTTATTGCAAACCCTGCAAGCAAAAGTAACGGAGCTGGCGGCTGAGCATATTAGTCTAGATCGCTTAATTGCCCTAGATCGAGAAATCAGCAATGCTCTTGCTGAGCAAGTTGACCTCTTACTCAGAGATGCCGAAACCAATGCTAAAACCACCAAAAGCCACACCACAGGAACCTTATTTTCCCGCCGCCTTTGTTTACATTTAGATAATCGGAGTTATCCATCATGATCGGTACAATAGAAAAAATGAACGCTTTGATAAACGAGTTTGAAACTTTGGATAATGACGCGATCGCCCTATCATCTAGCAGCTTGCAAACGGCGGCAAACCTGAGCGAACTTGTAACCACGCGATCGCAGCAGTGGCAAGCCTATTTCAATGCCCTTGCCCTATTTGGGTTTGAGGCATGGTTACAAGAACGCGCTCCTGATGTGCGATTAGAACGAGACAATGCTTCAGTATTTGAGCCAAACCAAGCAGGAGCGATCGCGGCTACCTATGGAATTACCGTCAATCAGTTTCGAGTTTGTTTAATTCCCATTGATAGCGAACCAGATACTGCTATTTCTCTCAGCCGGATTCTCATAGAATCAGTAGAATTTAGACCGCATTTCTATGTGCTAGTAGAACTTTATGAAGAACAAGAGCAAGCCATTATTAAAGGGTGGTTACGCGCCGACAACCTGATCGCAAGACAGTCTGAACTTAGCTTAAGTACAGATTGGAAGTATGATGTACCGCAAGCATGGTTCGACTATGACTGTGATGACCTGTTGCTATATTGGCGCTGTGCCTCTCCAGCCATGATTGATCTACCAAGTCTCGCGCCTGCGATCGCTAGCGATCGCTACTCATGGTTACAGCTTTTGACTCAACCTGCGATCGATACCGCCCAGTGGTTACAGGAGGAATGGCAGGCTCTGGTGACCGATTTAACTTGGGTACTATTACCCCCCGTTGCAAGTGCATCAGGTTTACGCTCATCGGGAACAACTTTAAACCGCTCTCCACTTTCGGAATTAGAGACAATCCTGACTGCGATCGAGCGTACAGGAATGCGATTGCCTAGTAATGCTCGCGCCGCCTATCAAGATTTTGAGCTTGGGGAGTATCCGTTGCGACTCTATGCGGTGATTGGTTCGGAAATCTCAACCGATGGCGCGATCGCATGGTCATTGCTCACCATTCTGGGCAAGGCTACGGAACGAGATTTACCAGCAGATTTAATTTTGCGAATTTCTGATATTACGGGCGTACTGGTGGAACGACAATTGGAAGCACGGGGAGCTTATCTATTTGCAGAGGTGGAAGGCACTCCAGAGGAACGTTTTTTAGTAACGGCGGCTCTCGCTGATGGCACAAAGCGATCGCTACCACCTTTTGCATTTCAAGCTGAGTAAATCGATGCTATATAAACTTAAGGTCTGGCATATTGAGCACCAATGCTTATTTGATTTAACATGGGGCAAAGGACAGCAATTATCAGCGCGTTTAACCTTTCCAGAGACGCTCACAACTCTCTATCAAACTTGGCAACTTGCTTATTTAAATTTTTACAAATCTGCATTAAGAGCCAAAGTTAAGGGTAGCGGCAGCATTCCTGCTCCAACAATTGATTGGCGGGCTAATCTCGTGCAAGCAGAAGCTCAATTTTTAGCAGAGTTCCATTATTGGCTCAACAGTGCCGAACTCGTACCAATTCGCGCCGAAATTGCTAGAGCCGCAGCGCAGCCGAATAATGCCAATGCAATTGATGTTTTTCTCACCTGCGAGGCGCTAGAACTCGCCCGATTTCCTTGGGAGACATGGGAAATTGCCACGACTCTGGCGATCGCTAAACCGATTCGCATTTCGCGATCGCCTGCAAATATTCGGGCGGAAGTGTCGCAGCGACAGCGACAGGGTAAATTAAGAGTACTTGCAGTTTTGGGGGATGATACGGGGTTAGACTTTCAAGCCGATCGCCTTGCTTTGCGATCGCTATCAAAAGTTGCAGAAGTTACTTTTATCGGTTGGCAAGCGGGTAAAGACAATGATGATCTGAAGGAACAAATTCGCCTTGCGATCGCTGACGAACGGGGTTGGGATATTCTCTTTTTTGCAGGACATAGTAATGAAAGTACGATTTCTGGTGGAGAGCTAGGCATTGCGCCAAATCAATCGATTTTTCTGAGTGAAATTGCGCCGCAATTATTATTCGCGAAAACTAGAGGGCTACAGTTTGCGCTGTTCAATTCTTGCAATGGTTTAAGCATTGCGGAAGCGCTGATTGATTTGGGTTTAAGTCAAGTCGCGGTGATGCGCGAACCAATTCAAAATCAAGTTGCCCAAGAATTTCTGGCAAGATTCTTACCCAGTTTAGCCGAGGGTAAAGATGTCCGCGCTGCACTCTTGATCGCCTGTCAGCATTTGAAATTAGAAAAAAATCTCACTTATCCATCTGCTTATTTGATTCCATCACTATTTTGTCATCCTGAGGCAGTTCCCTTTTGTTTGCCACCTCCAAATTGGCGGCGGCGGATTGGGCAATTACTCCCTTCACCTAAACAAGCGATCGCTGTTAGCACTCTAGCGGCCCTCAGTCTTTGGTATCCTGTCCAAGATTGGTTGCGCGAAACCCGTGTTTGGACGCAAGCCATCTATCGTGATGTCACGCAGCAAGTGCCGATTGCCAAGCCTCCCGTGCTGCTGGTGCAAATTGATGAAGCTTCGATTCAGCATTTGGATGGACGCAAAAAGAATATTCTCGATCGCCGCTATCTTGCTAAAGTTCTTGATAAAGTGCAGCAGTTGCAGCCCAAAGTAATTGGCATCGATTATCTGTTAGATAGCTCTATGCAGGAATCTCCTGACGAAGATCGGCAATTGCGAGAAGCGGTGGAGAATGCTGTCCTTAAGCAGATTTGGATCGTTTTTGCGACGGTACAGGGTACGAATGCTTGGGTAGTCACCGATGAAATGTCGCTCTCTCCCTCAGTGGTAAATCCTCACAACACCATGCGCGGCTATGTGAATGTGCCAACTTGGTATATGGAAGTTCTCCCTAACCAAGTGAGTTGTAGCGATCGCTGTCCTTTTGCTTATCTAATCGCTCTTGCCTCTGCGGTATCTCTGAGTAACGATCCGAGCCTACCCAAAACCAGTCTAGATAGCCGACGTGATTTGCGTAGTCAACTCATAGAAGCTCTTGAAGCAAGTCCTCAACGCTCAGGTTTAACCAATTATTTACATCGTTTGCGATTGCCAGCAATTTACAACTTTTCCCAAAAATTTGACCAGCTTTGGTTACAACCAATTCTCGATTTTTCGATTCCTCCCGATCGCGCATTTCAGGCAATTACGGCAAAAGAGTTATTGAGCGATAACTTTGATATTAGTTCTCTATCAACTCATCCGATTGTGATCATTGCTCCAGGTGGTTACCGACAGGCCGGAGTTGATCGCGAAGGACAGGACAATTTCTCAGTACCGATGGCGATCGCCTATTGGCGGAACAAATATCCTGCGATCGCTACGGTTCCCCATGCGTTTGTCGGTGCGGAAGCCCATACCTACACGGTGCATCATTTCCGATCGCGACATCTGGTTGTTCCCATTCCCGATCTCTGGATGATCGCGATCGCTTTGATTCTAGGTCGAGCTACGGCTCTGATCTATCTACAGCGCGATCGGCATGGAACTTATTGGGCGATTGGTTTAGCGATCGCTAATTCGATCTATGCTGTGGCAAGTTGGCAATGGTATATTTCAGGCTTAGTTTTATTGCCTTGGTTGCTGCCTTCATTGACATTTTGGATCTGTGTTTTACCTGTTTTAAGGAGAAAGTCTCATGGTGCGCGTTAATTGGTGTTGCGGAATATTGGTGGCGATCGCGATCGGGCAAGGAGTATTGCCTGTTGAAACGATCCAAGCTTCTCCTTGGGACAGTATTTTAGAAAGTTTTTCACGCCGTCCGAAGCCTCCTCTGGGTGGGCGTAGTGAGTTTTGTGCAATTTCTCCGCGCCGCCTTCCTGATGGGATTGAGAGTACTTCGGGCGACCGCTTATTGTTTGTTTGGAATGGGATGATCTCTAAAATTGAGGTTCATGCTGAGGGAGTTGGTGCACCGCTATGGAGTCAGGTTGTTAAACTAGATGCTCGTCAGGCAGAGTATACTGGTTCTCCTTTGATTGCAGGAGCGCGTTATGAATGGTGGATTTTTAATCGCTTTGCGGTGAATGAAACTAAGCCAACATTTCGGGTTCCTTTTCAAGTTATCGAGTCGTCAGAGCGCGAGCGCGTGACTCTAGAACTTGCGGAGTTAAATTCTCAAATTAGAGATCCAAAAAAATGGGTGAGTGCGGAAGAGTGGTCAAGAAAGCGATCGCAGTATTTTGTTTCGCAGGGGTTATTTGTAGATGCGATGCGGGAGATTCTATCAGTGCAGCGTCCTTCTCAGGAGTTGAGAACTATTTGGCAGCAGATTCCTATTGAGTTGTGCAAAAGAGGATAAATCTTGATAGATCATTTGTGGGTATGGAAACTGCATATGGTCGGTGGGCTGATATTTATGTAAGATTGTAAACACGAAGATCAAACCCACATTCCGCTCTTATTTTACTGAAAAAAGTATTTAGAAAACAAATCCTTATACAGTAAGTGTTTTGAGCTTTGCCAGCAAAAATATCACTATCTTAATACTTTAAATAGTGATGCACTAATAGGAATTAATATCAGTGATTTTTCCAAAAATCACTGAAACCCTCATTGTCTCGTTTTAAATATTTTTAGGCTTCCATTACGAGCGGAATGTGGGATCAAAGGCTTCAGGATGAATATATTCTCACGCTATAGATTATCACTAACGGCTATTTCTTTAGTTGTCTATCCTTTGTTGGTGTCTGTTGTGACTTTCCCAGAGGTTGTTTTTGGACTTGAGGGGCCGGAGTTGCGATCTGATTTGGGATTAATGGCGCAGGGAATAAGAGATTGGAAAATATTAGACATACTACAGGGAGAATCAATCATGTATAAGCGTTTTGATCTTGTTGCACAGGGAAAAGATGCTCAAGATGAGCACAAATCCGAAGTAAAAAGGCTCATTAATCAAGGAATAAAACTAAATCAAGTTAGCCAATATCGAGAAGCCTTGCAAGTATTTGAGCAAGCTTTGCAAATTAGTCACAGAACTAAATATCTATACGGCAAAATACTCGCACTCAGCAATCTTGGTAATGCCTACAACTATATTGGGCAGTATGAAAAAGCGATTGAGCATTCTCAACAAGCATTAGCTATTGTTAATCTAGTCGGTCTTCGGGATCATGAATTAAGAATTCTCAATAATCTTGGCATTGTATATTATATGCTAGGACAATATGAGAAAGCGTTTGAGCATTGTAAAAAGGCTTTAGTCATTGCTAGAGAAATAGGTGATCGCGAGGGTGAGGCAGGTGCAGTCAATGAACTTGCTCTTTTATATGGGTTGGTTGGAAAACAACAAAAGGCGATTGACTATCACCAGCAATCTTTAGCCATTGCTAGACAAAACAGAGATCTCATAGGAGAAGGAAGTTCGCTAGGAAATCTTGGTATGGCTTACTATGCTATCGGACAGTACGAAAAGGCGATTGAGTATTACAAGCAATCCTTAACTATTTATAGACAAATTGGCAATCTCAAGGGTGAAGGAGCCATGCTTAATGAGTTTGGTCTTGTATATGATGTTCTTGGACAGTACGAAAAAGCGATTGAATATCACCAGCACGCTTTAGCAATCAAAAGGCAAACTGGCGATCGTCAAGCTGAAGGAAGTTCACTCAATAATTTGGGATTATCTTTTTTCCATTCTAACAATCTTATACATGCAGAACAAACTTTACGTTCTGCCATTCAAGTACATGAATCGCTACGGGCTAATAGTGGTAATGATACCAACAAGGTATCTATTTTCGAGGGACAAGCTAGTACATACCGCATTTTACAACAAGTCCTTATTGCCCAAAAGCGACCCAGCATTGCTTTAGAAATTTCCGAGCGTGGACGCGCTCGCGCTTTAGTAGAGTTGTTAGCTAGTAACTTGAAGCATAATGATGCTGCCCAGCCAAATCCATTACCACCCCAAATTACCGAAATTCAACAAATCGCCAAAACACATCAATTAACTTTAGTAGAATATTCCATAATCAACGATAAGTTCAAAATTGATAATAGAGAGCACACAAAAGAATCTGAACTTTACATTTGGGTCATCTCACCAAATGGACAAATTACCTTTCGCTCAGTAGATCTCAAACCACTCTGGCAAAAACAAACAACATCCTTATCTGAACTCGTAGAAAATAGTCGCAAAGGAATAGGAGTTAACGATCGCGATTCCACGGGTATCAAAATCGTTCTCAATCCTGAATACAGACAACAACTCCGCCAAGAACAATCTAAATACCTGCGCCAACTTCATCAAATCCTAATCGAACCGATCGCAGATTTACTTCCCACCGATCCTAATGCTCGTGTGGTGTTTATGCCGCAGAGCGCACTATATCTAGTTCCCTTCGCCGCACTCCAAGACAAATCAGAACAGTACCTAATCCAAAAACACACGATCGCTATTTCCCCTAGCATCCAAGTCCTCAGCCTCACCCAACAACAACGCCTTGCCCTACCCGCCGCATCTGCTCGATCTAGCCAAAACATCCTCATTGCAGGAAACCCGATCATGCCCAAAGTATTTGTCCCAGGAATTGATCAACCTCTGCGGCTTGACGACTTACAAGGCGCACAAAAAGAAGCGATCGCCGTAGCAAATACTCTCAAAACTACAGCCCTGACAGGAAACCAAGCTACCAAAAAAGCAGTTGTTCAACAAATGCAGTCCGCAAGGATTATCCATTTAGCGACTCATGGACTATTAGATGATTTCAAAGGATTGGGTGTGCCAGGGGCGATCGCCTTGGCTCCTGATGGCAATGGAAGTACTAATGATGGCTTACTAACTGCCGATGAGATATTGGGAATGAAGCTAAAGGCGGAACTGGTGGTCTTGAGTGCTTGTAATACGGGTAGAGGTAAGATTACAGGTGATGGAGTAATTGGACTTTCGCGATCGCTGATTTCGGCGGGAGTACCGAGCATCATTGTGTCGCTGTGGTCGGTTCCTGATGCCCCGACAGCAGAATTAATGTCAGATTTTTATACTTTGCTGGAGCAGAATCCTGATAAGGCTCAGGCTTTGAGACAGGCGATGTTGAAGACGATGAAGACTCATCCCGATCCGAGAGATTGGGCAGCGTTTACGCTGATTGGCGAGTCTTAAATAAGCTTAATCGCATTGTGCGGTTGATTGTTGCGCCTAAGCGTGAGGCGATCGCTTTGGTGCAAGAGTTAGCGTTGTAGTATTTGGGCGAAGCATTACCGTTTGATGATTGGGGTGATATGCGTAGATGGTTGCGGTAATGCTTCGCCCCTACGAGATTTTTTATGATGTCTGAGGAATGTTTAAAAAAATCGGGGAGATGGTAGCGTCAGAAAATTTAGTGATATATTGACTCTGCAGAGCATCATGGTTTGGTATGCAGAGTCGCCCAAAATCATCGAAATTCATCCACTTTTGCCTTTTGCCTTTTACCCTTTGTCTTGTCAGTGTGGCTGATGTGGTGCAGGCGCAAGTAAGAAAAGAGGGTAATGCTGAGATCGTGCAGCAAGCACCAGACGATGATATTCCAATTGACATCCTCATTGATACATCTGACGATAACGATATAGACATCCCTATTTCTCCGCCTAATCAGTCAGTTAGAGATATTCCAACAAATAGAATTAATATTCCTCCAGCCTTACCCAATATTGATGATCTTGATAGTCCTGGAATTAGAGCCTATGGATCGTTGATACTTACGAACAGAAGTATTACTTCTGGTGATTATCATGAGTCTCTTAAGCTTATTCTTGAGGCTATAAATATTTGTCAAGATATTAAAGACATGACGTGCTTAGGTAGGTCTTACAATATAGCCGCACAACTATATAGGACTCTTGGTAAATATAATGAAGCAATTGATTTTTATCAGAAATCTTTAGCTATATTTGAACAAAAACGAATTAATGATTGCTATAACGAAAAAATAACTTGTTGGCAAAATACTACGGAACAAGTAGATGCACTTATAGGTATAGGAGGAATTTATACATATTCTCTGAGAAACCCTACCAAAGGAGTTGATTTCTTCCAGCGTTCCTTGCAACTTTCTGTGCAAGAGAAGAATGAATTTGCAGAAAGTCAATCACTTGCCTCTTTAGCTGGACTATATACGAATCTTGGTCAATATAAAAAAGCAAATAACTTACATTTAGATTCTTTGAAGGTTCTGAGACAGATGCAAACACGATGTAGATGTAATTATCAATATATGATAAACCAAGAAAGTATTATTTTTAGCGGATTAGGTAATGCTTCTTTTTACCTAGGGGAATATGAGAAAGCAATTGGCTACTACTGGCAATCTCTAGAACTAGCAAAAAAAGTTGGAAATCGTGCAAGCGTGAGAATATCTTTTGATAGCTTAGCAGGTACTTTCAAAAATCTTAATTATCCTGAACTTGCTATTATTTTTTATAAACAGTCAATTAATATTACCGAATCTATCCGCAAAAATATCCAAGGGCTTGATCAAGACTTCCAAAAATCCTATTTAGCCACAGTCGAAGATTCCTATCGCAAACTTGCCGAACTCCTTCTCAAACAAGACCGCATCCTCGAAGCCCAACAAGTCCTCGATCTCCTCAAAGTCGAAGAAATGAGCGAATATCTAAAAAACGTGCGCGGGAACGATCAAACCGCCAAAGGTACGGAATATCGACCACCCGAACAAAACTTTATTGCCCTTGCCCTAGAACTTGACGAACTCCAAAAGCGCAAACTTGCGAATAACATCACCCCATCCGAACAAGAAAGACTAAATCAACTCGTCCAATCCGAACGCGAACAAAATAAACAATTCACCGCTTTCCTCAATAGCCCTGCCGTCAAGTCATTAGTTGAACAACTGCGCCGTACTGAAGACCAACAAAACATCGATACCCAAAACCTGCGGAGCCTTCGGGCTGACATACTTGCCCAACATCCCAACGCTGTCATTCTCTATCCACTTATTCTCGAAGACCGCCTCGAACTAATTCTAATTACCGCCAAAACAGCACCTCTCCGTCGTACCATCAATATCAGACGTGAAAATCTTAATCAAAAGATTAATGACTTTTTGATTGGGCTAAGAGATCCAAAATCGACAGCACAGGTCAAAAACCACGCTCAACAACTGCATACATGGCTGATCAAACCATTTGAATCAGAACTAGCACAACTCACAATCGACACGATTATCTATGCACCTGATGGACAACTGCGTTATATCCCTCTATCAGCCCTTTACGATGGCAAGCAATGGCTAGTCGAAAAATATCGAGTTAACAACATCACCGCCGCCTCGCTCACTAAGTTTAATAAACCTGCGATCGCTAAACCAAAGATCTTTGCAGGTGCATTTGGTAACGTCAATAAACAAGGATTTTCAGGACTACCCGCCACCCTACTCGAAGTCAAAAAAATCGCCGATCGCTTTCCCAATACCACCACATTTATCGAAACCGCCTTTACTAAAACTATTACCGAAGACAGCTCTAACTCTTACACGGTTCTACACCTAGCCACCCACGGACAACTCTCTAACGGCAGACCTGAAGACTCCTTTATTCTCTTTGGCGATGGCACAAAAGCCACGATTGCCGATATTAACGGATGGGCGTTAACCAATGTCGATCTAGTGGTGTTGAGTGCCTGTCAGTCGGGACTCGGCAGCAAGTTAGGCACTGGCGTAGAAATCCTTGGCTTGGGCTATCAAATGCAAAGAGCAGGTGCAAGAGTGGCGATCGCATCCCTTTGGAAAGTTGATGATGCGGGTACACAAGCACTCATGGATGCATTTTATGGTGAACTGCAAAAAGGCGATGTTCCCATTGCTGAGGCATTACGCAGAGCGCAGATTGCAATGATCAAGAGCGACAAAAAGGGAACAGACGGAAATGATCGCGCTGGCGTTAGAGTTGTGGGAACAGTGCCAAATTCCTCGACATTATCCCATCCCTATTATTGGTCAGCATTCTTTGCGATCGGGAATGGTTTGTAAAGTTAAAGTCTAAATTAATCGCCCCCTAGCCCCCAATTCTGGGGGACTTTGAAAGATTCTTATTTTCTTGTTCCCCCAGAATTGGGGGATTTAGGGGGCTTAGTCACAACATAGATTTAAAAAGAAATCCTATATTTCTTGCAAAATGCATATCCTCAGATAAGCTGAAAGCTATAGATCGGTAGAGCAACATCAAAACAGTTAAGGAGCATCAGTCATGACACAGATCAAACGTCGTCAGTTTTTGCAATTTGGTGGATCAGCGATCGCCGCAATGGGCATGAGCCAATTTGACCTACTGAACATGGGCGATCGCTACGGTAAAGTCCTTGCCCAAAACACACCCCGCAAACTCGCCCTCCTGATTGGTGCTAATGCCTATCCCAACGCACCTCTATATGGCTGTGTCACCGACACCGAACTACAATATCAACTCCTCGTCCATCGATTCGGCTTCAATCCCAAAGATATCCTCATCGTCAATGACAATACTGCAATCAAACCCACTCGCGAAGGCATCCTGCAATCCTTTGAAGAACATTTAATCAAACAAGCCAAACCAGGCGATGTCGTCGTTTTCCATTATTCAGGACATGGCTCACGGGTAAAAGACCTCGATACCGCCGATGGACTAAATAGTACCTTTGTACCTATCGATCGCACTGTCAAGCAAGTTGGCGACAATTTTGAAGTATCGGACATCATGGGACGTACTCTATTCCTGTTGATGTCAGCGATCAAGACTGATAATTTCACTGCCGTACTCGATAGCTGTCACTCAGGCGGCGGCAAGCGCGGCAACTCGCGGATTAGAGCAATCACTCGGAATAATATTACTGGTTCCAATGATATTCCTAGTCAAATGGAACTGGAATATCAAAAGCAATGGCTAGGCAAATTGCGCCTGTCATCCGAAGAATTTAAACGCCGTCGTCTGGCGATCGCTAAAGGTACAGTAATCGCCTCCGCCAACCGTAGCCAATTCGCCATTGATGCTAGTTTTTCTGGGTTTAGTGCAGGAGCCTTTACCTACTACATGACCAAATATCTCTGGCAGCAAACAGGCGACACCTATCTCACCAGTGCGATCGCTGATATTGCATTGCGGACTACTCGCGACCATGACCAAGATCCTGAAGTGGAGTGCAAAGCTACCTGTAAGGCGGGAGATACTGACAATAAAGCGCTGTTTTACGATCTGCCATCAGCAGTACCATCCGCCGAAGCGGCGATCATCAAAGTAGAAGGTCAACAAGCTACGTTCTGGATGGGTGGCATTGATGCAAATAATGCCCTTGGTAAAGATAGTGTCTTTGCGATCGTTGATAAGAAGGATGGAAAATCCTTGGCAACCTTGCGCCTAGATCAAAGGAGTGGATTAACGGCTACAGGAACTTTTATCGATGGAGATGCTAGCGCTATTAAAGAGGGAGCGCTTTTGCGAGAAGAAGTGCGTGGTATTCCCAACGATTTGAGCTTGAATATTGGCATCGATCCTTCACTGGGTAATGTGGCAAATATTCAGAAAGCATTGCAAGGAATTAATCGTATTAAAACTGTGGAATTGGGAACAGGTGAAGTTGACTTCATTCTCGGTAAAGTGGAAGAAAGCGATCGCCCCAGATTGCAACGCTCACTTACTAATGTCCCCGCACTAGCTAGCATCGGTTTGTTCTCCACCTCCAAAGAACGGGCGATCGATGACTCCTTCGGTATTGCGGGTGAATCTCCTGAAGTAGCGATCGGGCGTTTAAAATCGAAGTTTAAGCTGTTGCTAGCCAGTAAGGTGTTGCAGTCTCTACTCAATCCGCAATCGTCAAAGTTGAATGTCCAAGTGAACATTCATCCCGTCGGTCGGGCTGGAGAAACTTTTGGGAGAGCGGGTACAAGTCGCAGTGGCAATACGGTTGCTACAAAAGCGATCGATTTCTCGCAAAAGGTCAAACCTGGTACAAATCTGCAAGTCAGTATCAAGAACAGCGAAAAACAGGATCTCTATGTGGGTGTTTTAGCGATCGGTTCTAGTGGTGATTTGACGCTATTGTATCCATTAGATTTTAGTGCGGCAGAAGATGCTGCTTTGCTGAAGTCAGGCGATACTTTGCAAGTTCCTAAAGCAGGTCGCGATAAGTTTAATTTTAAGGTGCAGGGTCCTTCGGGCATTTTTGATGTGCTGGTGCTGGCAAGTGCGAAGCCTTTACGGGATGCACTTAAGGGTTTGAAAAGCATCCAAGGAACACGTGGTGTGCCTAAAGATATAAGATCTCCTGAAGAAACGATTAATGGTTTGCTTGGCGATCTGACTAAAGCAACTCGCGCTGGCATTCTAGTGGAAGGAGATTCCAGCACAGTGGATATGAATGTGTTGGCGGCTCTATCGGTGACGATTCGGGTGGGAGAGTAGGCAGAAATTGAGATCCCCGACTTTTTCTATGCGATCATAAGTGATTTGCAAGTTCACAAAAAAAGTCGGGGATCTGGGCATTCTTTGCTTTTACCTGACTATATCGATCTGCAAGTTCAAAGCCCTCTTCGCAATTAACAGGCGATCATTATACCGAGAGGTTTGAGCAAAGCATTCCCATTTAATGATTTTAGCTAAATGGATAAATATCTGTGGGAATGCTTTGCCCCTGAGAGAACTATATTTTTGATCGCGAATTTTGTAAGTAAGTAGATGTTTAAAGCTATGCGTAGTCAGTTGGGATCTGTGGTAATTGCTTTGATGTTGGGTTGTTTGCCTGTACAGATGATGGTGTGTGAGTTTGCTTCTGCTCAAACTATATCAGACCGTAAAGCAGAGGCAGATCGACTTTTTGAAAAAGGAAATCAACTAAGTAACGTTCGCAAATATCAAGAAGCTTTGCCAGCATTAGAGCAATCTCTAAAAATCTATCGAGAGATTAAAGATCGAAATGGAGAAGAGCAAACGATTGTTACTCTTGGCGTTGCATACAATTATCTTGGAGAGTACGCAAAAGCAAATGAGTATTTACGACAATTGGAAATGATGAGCAAGCCTGTTTCTTCTCAAACTGTTTCAGAGCGTCAAGCAGAGGCAAATCGACTTTTAAACGAAGGAAGCCAGCTATATAAAGATAGTAAATATCAGGAAGCATTGCAAGCATGGGAGCAAGCTTTGCAAATTTATCGCGATATTAAAAACATCAATGGTGAAGGTGCTATCCTCTATAATCTTGGTCTTATATATTATTCCATCGAACAGTACAAAAAAGCACTTGAATATTACCAGCCAGCTTTAGTTATCTATAAGCAAGTTAATAGTTCCAAATGGGAAAGGAATTTATTAAAGGATTTACTATTGAATATTGGCGTTTCATACTCTTCTCTTGGAGAACATAAAAAGGCAATTGAATTTTACGAGCAATCTCTAATCATTGCTATGCAGGAGAACGATCTCAAAACAAGGCTTTTACTACTCACTAATATTGGTAGTGCATCCATTTTTAGCGCACAGTATCAAAAAGCAATTGAGTATTATCAGTAATCTCTAGCTTTAGCGAAACAACTAGACGAGCGCAAAGACGAAGGTCGATCACTTATCGGTCTTGGCACTGTATACAGATTTCTCGGAGAGTACGAAAAATCGATTGTGTATTTCCAGCAATCTTTAGCCCTCGCCAAGCAAAATATCGATTGGAGTTGTGAAGCCTGCTCGCTTCAGGGTCTAGGCGTAGCATATAATTATCTTGGTAAACACCGAAAGGCGATTGAGTATCACCAGCAATCTTTAGCTATTGCCAAGCAAAACAAGAATCGTAGACTTGAAGCAGAATCATTAGGTAATCTTGGCATAGCCTATGATTCTCTCGGAGAGTATCAAAAAGCGATTGAATATCATCTCCAATCTTTAGAGATTCATAGGCAAATCGGCGATCAAGTTGGGCAAGGACCTCCACTCAAAAATCTTGGCATTATATATTTTTCTCTCGGACAGTATCAAAAAGCTATTGAGTACTACCAACAAGCCTTAGCCATTTATAGACAATTTGGCAATCACAATTATGAAGGAAAAGCATTTTCGCTGCTTGGAAGTGCTTTCGTCCAAAAGAAACAGCCTGAACTTGCTATCCTCTTTTACAAACAATCTGTCAATGTGTACGAATCTATTCGCAAAAGCAACAAAAAACTCAGTCAAGAAGAACAACAATCTTTTACCCGCACTGTTGATGATACTTATCGAACTCTCTCTGATCTCCTACTCAAACAAGGACGAGTTACCGAAGCCTTGCAAGTACTCGACCTGCTCAAAATCCAAGAACTCGAAGACTATCTCAAAAACGTGAAAGGGAATAACATAACTGAAAAAGGAGTTGAACTATTAGCACCAGAAAAAGCAATTAGCGACCAGCTATCATCACTCAGCTTAGACAAAATTCCTGAACTCAATCAACAACTTGCCAGCAAACTGCAACAACTGCCAAAATCTGAAATCAACAAAGTTCCTCCATACTTCCAAAACATCCCCCAAGGTGCAGTCTTAATTTATCCTTTTATTCTTGAAGACCGAATCGAACTAATAATCTACTCCCCCAACACCCTACCCATCAATCGCACCATTCCCATCAAAAAAGAAGAACTCCAACAACTAGTAACTGACTTTCGCCGCGATCTGCAAGGTAATGGTACTGAAAACATTAAAATCTCAAGCAAAAAACTATACGACCTCCTGATTAAACCTATCGAAACTGAACTCCAACAGTCCAACGCCACGACTATTCTCTATGCCCCCGATGGAGTATTACGCTATATTCCTCTCGCTGCTCTCTATGATGGCAAACAATATCTGATCGAGAAATACCGCATTAATAATCTCATCGCCTATAGCCTCTTTAACCAGAATCGCAAAACTCAAAACAATCCCAGCATCTTTGCTGGAGCCTATGGCAATAGCAATCAAAGACTAGTATCTGGCTTTAGTCAACTACCCGCCACCATTCCCGAAGTCGATAGCATTCAAACCACATTTGCTAATACCACCAAGATTACTGAGAAAGATTTCACAGCCCAAGCCAGTAAAGACAAAGCGGTTGGTAATTCCATTGTTCACCTTGCCACCCATGCCAGTTTTAGATCGGGTAGTCCTCTTGATTCCTATGTATTGTTTGGTGATGGGAGCAAGGCAACAATATTTGACATTAGCGAATGGAATTTAAAGGATGTAAATTTGTTTGTGCTTAGTGCTTGTCAAACAGGATTAGGCACTTCCGCCAATGGAGCCGAAATACTTGGTTTTGGCTATCAAGTCCAAAGAGCAGGAGCAAAAGCCTCGATCGCTTCTCTTTGGGAAGTATCAGATGGTGGTACACAATTGTTGATGCAGGCTTTTTATTCACAAATTAAGCAGGGCAATATATCAACATCAGAAGCTTTGCGTCAGGCTCAGATTGCCATGATCAATAGTGACAAGAAGGTAGAGGGTAGCGATCGCACTGGCATTAAAATTGTCGGTACATTACCCAATAACCCAGATGGGAAATTATCTCATCCCTACTACTGGTCAGCATTTGTCTTAATCGGCAATGGATTGTAAAAGAAAAAGGCGGCGCGATGCGCCGCCTTTTTCTTTTACTGGACGGCTTTGACTGCTGCCTCAGCATTGACTAACCCACTGCCAAAGTAATACTGCATTGCCGAAATCGGTGTCGGCGGTGTGTAAATCCCTGACGGACGCACAAAGGGAAAGTCTTTTACTGTACTAAAGCCGATCGCAGCTTGCAAACGATACTTATTGGCATCAGATGAAGAGATTTCTAAACCTTCATAACTAGCAGTGCGCTTGAGAATTGCAATCAGATTTTCACGATTAATATTCGCATTCTCACCACGCATCAGCGCCACTACTCCCGCCACATTGGGCGCAGAGAAAGAAGTTCCCTGTACGCGCACATATTTACCCAAGGGATCGAGCGCAGGTTCCCACGTGTATTTCGGAGCATCCGCCTTGTCCCAAAAGCCTGAAACCCATGTGCCACCTGTGGTGAGAATACCACCCAAGGCATTTTGATTAGTTTCACCTCCAGGAGCAACCACATCCAAACGACCACCAAAGCTACTGTAAAAAGAACGATTGCCACTGATATTTGTGGAGCCGACAGACAAAACCCCTGGAATCGCGGAAGGGAATCCGACACCATCAAGGCTCTCATTACCTGCGGAAGCGACAATGACCAAGTTAGGATTGTTGTCTAGGATTTGGAAGATTTGGTCAGTCAGTTCTTGATCGGGAAGCAGACCACCGAGGCTCATGTTGATCACCTGTGCGCCGCGATCGCTAGCGTAGCCAACTGCCTCAACCAGATTAGTGCTGGAAATCTCACCATTTAAGCCAAATACCCGCACTGGTAGAATCTTTGCCTTCGGTGCAACGCCAAAAACACCTTCACCGTTTTTAGAGTGGGCAGCAATGACTCCCGCCGACCATGTGCCATGAAACTCGGAAGCAATATCACCACGAATATAGTTGCGAATGATCGTGGCGATCGCCGCCTCAGAACTTTTAGGATTCCTTAATTTGAGCATCCGCGCCCATAGTTCGTAACGTTTGTTCAATTGGGCATTCGACAGTTGAAAGGTACTCTGGAAATCTGCCCGCAATTTCGCTACTTCTTCTGTGCTGATGCGCGTATCAGGATCGCCGCCATTTTTACCTGTGAAGTCCCAACCGCTCACTTCATTGGGAAGTTTATCCTTAGCGTTGGCGGTGTTGTAAACATTATCAATCAAATCGGGATGATCCCACTGGATCAGGCTATCGATGACCGCAACGACTACTCCATCTCCACCCTTACTGTTTTTCCATGCTTCGGTAGCGCGAAGATCGATGCGTGATGAATAGTTGCCGCGCTGGGGTGTGCTGTTGAGATGCCATTGCAGAGGTAGGAGATTGCTAAAGAATGTACCGTTATTGGCGAGGACATAGCGCGATCGCAATTTTTGCAAATACTTAACTGCATCGGACTCTTGAGAGAAGTTGATTTTGCCTACGCGTTGCTCTTGGAATTTATAGGAGAGCGTCTGCACAAAGTTTGGGGTTGCCGATTTCACGCCTGTGATGCCATTGAGTTGATTGGAGGCGGTGAGAATATCGGTTCCTGTTGCCGATCGCGATCGCACTATAGCAATCCTAAATGAGTTGTGAGAAAAAGCCATAGGTAAAAAGCTTTGGGAAATTAAAAATTTGTCGATGAGTAAAAAACTCAAAAAAGAACTTAACTGTCGCAAAAGATTTACATAAATGATAGAACTCGCGAATGAAGCGCTTTCCTTGTAACCAAATATCTTCAATAGGATTTTGTGTGGGATCGTTAGGAGCAAAACGGATACAAGTAATTGCCCAATCTGACTCGTCAAGTTCTCGATTGGTTAGAGCAAGATAATCTTTTACCTCTTGAGAACGATGATAACTAGCACCGTCCCAGATGATAGCAATTCGCTTGCCTTGATTCTGACTTTGTAAATATTTCAGAAAAGCCACAGTACTTTCAGAATTACCCGCACTAGCCAAGAGAGTGTAGAGTATTTTGTGTAAAGTCTGGGATATATACAGAGAGACAATCTAGACACACAACTACTAACACCAAAACAGATGAATATACGCAAAGAACTGCTCGATGAATTGTTGCAAGAATGTAAAACACCACCCGACTTATTTGGAGAAGGAGGAATCCTGAAACAACTAACCACCGCACTAGTGGAGCGAGCATTGGAAGCAGAATTATCGACCCATCTAGGGT